>JAJYEB010000134.1 GCA_021790375.1 Chloroflexota bacterium
TGGCCCGCCTCGACCAGGCTCCCCGCCTCGCGCAGCACGCGCGCGTCGGTGGTGCAGTCGTTGAAGACGAACATCACGATGCGGCTCACGCGGGGTCCTCCACCACCGCCGCGTCTGCCGGCACCGCGTTCGCCGGCGTCGCCGGGAGGTCCTCGACGGCGGCGCCCGCCCACGGCTCCGCCGCGCCGCCGGATCCCACGCGGCCCGCAAGCTCCCGGTAGGCGCGGACCAGCCCCGCCTGCTGCCGCTCCCACGTGTAGCGCTCGAGGGCGACCGTGCGGCAGTGGCGCCGCAGCGCGATCCGGTCCGCCGCCGGGCGCTCCAGCAGCGTGGCCGCGGCCCGGGCGATGGACGACGGCTCGATCGCGCAGCTGGCGCCCAGCCCCTCCGACGCCACGAGGCGGCCGTGCTCGGTCCCCTCGGCGACCAGGACGGGCACGCCGGCCATGATGCACTCGAACAGCTTGTTGGCCAGGTTCAGGCGCTGGTTGAGCGTGCGGCCCGGCTGCCCCACGTAGCCGAGATCCGCAGAGGCCGTCCACTCGAGCAGCTCCGAGGGCGGCACGGCGTCGAGCACGAACAGCCGTCCCGGGCGACGGGCTGCCGCGGCCGCGAGCTGATCGCGCAGCCTGCCGTACCCCAGCAGGACCACCGCCACGTCGAGCCGCCGGAACGCCTCCTGGTCGAGTGCCGCGACCAGCTCCTCGATCCCGCGATCCACGCTGAACCCGCCCTGGTAGAGCACGATGGGGCGCCCGGCGGCGATCCCGGTCGCGGTCCGCAGGAGATCGGAGAAGGGGGGCGACGGATCGTCCGGAAGCCACGCGGGCGGACAGTTGAGGACGACGACCGGCTCCGGCACGTGAAACCGGCGGGCGACCTCGCGCGCCACGCCGGGGCTCACCGCGGTGAGCAGCGACGCGCGGCGCACCCAGCCGGCCTCCCGGCGCCGGACCATCGCGCGCACCGGGGCGGGCATGCGCGCGATCCGCGCAGCCTCCGTGTGCAGATCGGCCAGATCGTAGGCAAATCGCGCGCGGGCCCTCGCGGCGGCGCCGCCGACCACGGGGAGGGCAATCAGGGCCTTGCAGTGGTACACGTCCGCCTCGGGCACCGCGGAAAGGACGGCGTCGCGCCACGGCCCGACCCGCCGCTGGTGGGCCGCGATCTCGGCCAGGCGCCTCAGGGGGGAACGCAGCCGGTCCACGCCACGTGCCTCGGACGGCGGCAGGGCCGTTGCCGCAGCGGGGAACCCGAGCACTCGGGCGATCCCGCGGCGCAGGCGGGGCGAGAGGGGCCGGAACGCGGCGGTCACCCGGCGATCCACGTCGAGACGGCGCAGGTCGAGCCGCTCCCCCAGCTCCTCGCGTGACGGGAGGCCCGGGGCGGAGAAGGCCAGCAGCGTCACCCGGTGCCCGTCGGCGGCCAGCGCGCGACCCGTGCGCAGCAGCCGCGAATCGTGCTCGAAGGTGTTCGCGGCGACGATCGCGATGCGGAGCGGACGCGAAGGGGAAGGACCAGGGGTCACGTCGGGGTGATCCGGTCGGGGGCCGGGGTCGGGCACGCTTCCCATCTGGCGTCCAGTGTAGGGCAGGCGGCCGGGTGCCCGGAGATGGACACGTGCCGGCCCTCGCCCGGCTGCCGGGTGCCCGGTGATGGCCTACCGGGTCAGCCAGGTCTCCAGGGACTCGGCGATGGCCTCGGCGGCCCCCGAGAACGCAACCTGCGCCGAGCGAGCGCGCGTGGTCGCGTCCCGCGCCGCGGCCCCGAGCGGCGCCAGGCGCGCGAGGGCGGC
The DNA here is from genome assembly GCA_021790375.1 of Chloroflexota bacterium. Taxonomy (GTDB): domain Bacteria; phylum Chloroflexota; class Limnocylindria; order Limnocylindrales; family CSP1-4; genus JAJYNJ01. The sequence goes on from JAJYEB010000134.1 coordinate 1,796, forward strand.
AGTGGCGCGGCCGAGGTCCCGTCCCACCAGCGCACTGCGTCCCCCGTGCGCTTCGAGCGTCTCGGGCCACTCGGTCGTCTCACGCAGGATCAGCGCGGGCGTACCCAGCCATGCCGACTCGCGCTGGACCCCGCCCGAATCGGTGACCACGGCGCCGGCGTGCAGCTCGAGCGCCAGTGTGGTCCGGTAGCCCTGCGGGGGCACGACGCGCACGTTGGCGGGTACCGCGCAGTCGTTCTCGTCGATCGCACGGTGCGTCCCGGGGTGGAGCGCCAGCACCACGGGCCGGTCGAGACCACCCAGCAGGGAGAGCCACTCGCGCAGTGCCCCCGGCGTGCGATTCTCGGCGCGGTGGACGGTCGCGAACAGGTATCCACCGGGCACCAGGCCGAGCGCCGCCACGGCCCCCGGTGCCGCGTCCCGGATGCTCGCGGGGTCGCGGGCCGCGTCCAGCGTGGCCGCGCACAGGTCCTGCATGAGGTCGCCCACGACCTGCACCCGCACCTCGCTCCCGGCGGGTCCACCCACGCCGGAACCGCTCAGGGCGCGCCCGATTCCCTCGGCACGCAGGTTGGCCGCCGCGTGCTCGCTCGGCGCGAACAGGAGCTCCGCGAGGTGGTCGACCACCACGCGGTTCACCTCCTCCGGCATCCGCCGGTCGAACGAGCGAAGCCCCGCCTCGACGTGCGCGAGCGGCAGCTCGAGCTTGGCCGCGACGAGAGCCCCGGCGAGCGTCGAGTTCGTATCCCCGAACACCAGGATCGCGTCGGGCGGGTCGTCCAGCACGATCGGCTCGAGCCGGTCCATCATCGCGGCCACCTGCCTCGCGTGGGTGCCGCTGCCCACGCCGAGCTGGTGGGACGGTGGCGGGAGCCCCAGCTCGCCGAAGAAGTGCCCGGCCATCTCGTCGTCGTAATGCTGGCCGGTGTCGATCAGGTCGACGTGGTGGCGGCGATGCAGCGCGGGCCAGGCCGCGGCCGCCTTGATGATCTGGGGCCGGGTGCCCACCACGCAGGCGAGCCTCATGCGGCGACCCTCGGCTCCCTGCTGGCACCCGTCACGGTCAGCGCCTGCCGGCGCTCCCCGCGCCTGCCGTGCGCCGGACGCGCCGCACGGCCCGCGGATCCGGGACGCCCACGCCCACGTACGTCACGCCGTCCGGGAGGGGCAGGTCGCGGATCGCGTTGCGTCCGTCGTAGACCACCGCCAGCCCCGGGAACCACGCGGCGTCCAGCGAGCGGAACTGCTTCGCACCAGTCTGGATGACGATCGCGCTGAAGGGCGCCGCGTCGCCCCAGTGCCACGGCTTCGCACCGGTGCGCGCGACCTCGTCGTCGGCGAGGAGCGGATCGTAGGCCCACACCTCCGCACCGTGGAGGGAGAGCCGGTCGATCAGCGGGATCGCGCGGGTGTAGGCGAGCTCCCTGACGTCCTCGCGGTAGGTCAGCCCGAGGACCAGCACGCGCTTCCCCTCGAGCGGGCCGAGCTCGCGCTCGATCGCCTGGACGGCCGTGCCCACCTGCCCGTCGTTGACCTGCCGCGAGAGGGCGGGCATCGTCAGCTCGGGCGCCCGGCTGATCAGGAAATGGGGGTACACCGGGATGCAGTGGCCGCCGACGCCGATCCCCGGCTGGTGGATGTGGCTGAAGGGCTGGCTGTTGGAGCCCCGGATGACCTCCTGGATGTCGACCCCCATGCGCTCGGCGTACTCCGCGAACTGGTTCGCCAGCGCGATGTTGACGTCGCGGTAGGTGGTCTCGGCGAGTTTCGCGAACTCCGCGGCCTCCGCGGTCGACAGCTGCCAGACCTCTGCCGGTACCACGCTCCGGTAGAACGCGGCGGCCCGCGACCCGCTCGCGCCATCCACCCCTCCGACCAGCTTGGGGTACGTGTCGAGGTCGTGGAAGACCCGCCCGCTGTACACGCGCTCGGGGCTGAACGCGAGCAGGAAGCCCGCGTCCGGGTCGCCCGCCGACAGCCCGCTCACCTGCTCCAGCATCGGGCCGAACCGGTCGCGCGTGTCGCCCACGGGCAGGGTCGTCTCGTAGAGCACCAGGACGCCGGGGTGGAGTCCCGCCGCGACCGCCTCGGTCGCCGGGTCGATGTAGCGGTAGTCCGGCTCCTTCGCGTCGGACAGCATGACCGGGACGATGATCACCACCACGTCCGCGTCTCGCGTCGCCTCGGCGTGCGACGTGGTCGCGCGGAACCGGCCGGCGGCATGCGCCGCGGCGATCCGGTCGGCGAGCGTCGGTTCCTCGGCGAAATGCACCCGCCCCTGGTTGAGGGTGTCCACCACCCACGGCTGGATGTCGACGCCGATCACGTGCCACCCGTGGCCCGCGTACTGCGCGGCGAGCGGGAGCCCGATCTTCCCCATCCCGATGACGGCGACGGTCCCGACCGTCTCGGGCTCACCCCGCCAGGGGTGGACGAACTGGGTCATGCGTGGGGAACCTCCGGAGGGTGTACCGCGATGGGACGGTGGGCCGCCGCGGATTCGAGAAGCAGGTTGGCGAGCGCCACGGCCCAGAGGCCGTCGGAGCCGGGGATGGCGGCGGGGCCGCCGGTGCGGATGGCGTCGAAGAAGGCGTCGAGTTCGCGACGGAGCGGCTCGGCGGGGGTGACGGGCAGCTGCACCGTCTCGCCGGCGAACGTGGCCGCGTAGCCGTCCAGGAAGGTGGGGCTCAGCTCCGCGGTACCGCGGGTGAACGTCAGCGCCTGGCTGAGGTAGTCGACCTCGAACATCCCCTCCGCGCCCAGCACCGTGATGCGCCGCTGCTTCTCCGGTGTGAGCCAGTTGGCGTCGAGGAGCCCCACGGTGCCTCCGGGGAAGTGCAGCAGCCCGAAGACGAGGTCCTCGTGCGAGGTGTGGATGTGCTGCGTGGTCTCGGCGTAGACGCGGTCGGGCCGGGCCCCGGCGAGGTGGCACATGATGTCGACGTCGTGCGTGGCCAGGTCGACGGCCACCCCGACGTCGCGGATCCGGGCGGGGAACGGCCCTGCCCGGAGGGTCCTGATGGAGAAGATGCGGCTGAGGGCGCCGCCCCGCAGCCGCTCGCCGAGCGCGAGCACGGCCGGGTTGAAGCGCTCGATGTGACCGACCTGCAGCAGCACGCCCCGGCGGCCCGCGGCCTCCACCAGTTCGCGCCCCTCGGCCACGGTGGTGGCCAGCGGCTTCTCGACCAGGACCGGGACCCCGCGCTCGATGGCGTGGAGCGCGATCCCGTGATGGAGCGTGGTGGGCGCGGCGACGACGAGTGCGTCCAGGCGCTCCTCGTCGATCATCTCGACCGGATCGGCGTACGGCCGTGCGCCGGACTGGTCGGCGGCCGACGAGAGCACGTCCTCGTTCGGGTCAGCGACCGCCGCCAGCGTCACATCCTCGCGTGCCGCCAGGTTCCGCAGGTGGTTGCGGCCCATCGAGCCGAGGCCCGCGAGGCCGACGCGCAGGCTTGCGCGAGTGGTCACCGCCGCGATGCCTCCGCGCTGCCGGTGGCGGGCTCCGGAACCGCCGTGGTCGCCGTGTCCACCGGCGTCGCGACCTCCCGCACCGCCCGGATGATCGTCGCCAGGTCGTCATCGCTGAGCTTCGGGTGCACCGGGATCGAGAGCACCTCGTCGGCCAGCCGGTCCGTGACCGGGAGATCGAGATCTGCGGCGCCCGGCACGTACCGCTGCAGGTACGCCTGCCGGTGGATGGGAACCGGGTAGTAGATCAGCGACCCGACGCCGCGTTCGGTGAGGCCGTCGACCACGCGCTGGCGCTCCCCCGGGAAGCGCATGGTGTACTGGTGCCAGACGTGCTCGCGGCCGGCGGGGACGTGCGGGGTGAGGTACCCGGCGAGACCCGCGGTCAGCCGTTCGGCGTTCCGGCGCCGGGCCTCGGTCCGCTCGTCCAGGCGCGGCAGCTGGGCCAGCCCGAGGGCGGCGGCCAGGTCGGTCGGCTTGAAGTTCGTCCCCAGCTCGTCGTGGTAGTAGCGCCGGCGCA
>JAJYEB010000135.1 GCA_021790375.1 Chloroflexota bacterium
CCTGCTGGCGCGCGCGACGCATCGGCCGCCGGTTCTCCGGCCACCTGCCGGACACCGTCGACGTCCAGCACGTACCCGATCCCCTGGAAGGTGGTGATCGGACCCGGCTCGCCCGGTGCCGCACCGAGCTTGCGGCGCACCCGGCTGATCCAGACCCGCAGGTACTGCAGGTCGTCGCGGTACTCGGGCCCCCAGACCTTGGTGAGGAGCTCGGTGTGGAGCACGACGCGCCCCGCGTTGGCGGCCAGGTGCTGGAGCAGCAGCCACTCCGTGCGCGACAGCGAGACCAGCTCGCCATTGCGCGTGACGATCCGGCGCTCCAGGTCGATCTCGATGTCGCCCAGGCGCACCACGCCGGCGCCCGGTGAGCCGGCGGCGCGGCGCAGCACGGCGCGCACGCGGGCGGCGAGCTCGTCCGGGTGGAACGGCTTCGCCACGTAGTCATCGGCACCGAGGTCGAGGCCCTTGGCCTTGTCCGCCGTCGAGCCCTTGGCGGTCAGCAGGATCACGGGCACCGGCCGCCACTCGCGGAGCTGCCGCATGACCTCGATGCCGTCCAGATCCGGCATGACGATGTCCAGGAGCACGATGTCCGGCCGCACTTCCTCCGCCCTGCGCAGCGCCTCTTCGCCGCTGTTGGCGGTCACCACGCGGAATCCCTCGTCGTGCAGCGTCAGGGCCACGAGCTTGGTGATGCGGGGCTCGTCGTCGGCGACGAGCACCAGCAACTGGTTGTTCACGTTTCCTCCTCGGTGAAGGTCCGGAGAGCGAAGCCGAACTCGGACCCACCGCCGGTTCGCGGCCGGGCCCATATGCGGCCGCCCATGGCTTCGACGAGGCGGCGGCAGACAAACAACCCGATTCCAGCGCCCCCGGTTATCCGGGAGGTGGTCTCCGAACGATAGAAGAGATCGAAGAGCCGGCCCGCCTCATCGGGCGGGAACCCGGGCCCCTCGTCGAGGACGCGGATCTCCACCCGGTCCGCGGCGGCGGCGAGCTCGAGCCGGACCGTGCTCCCCGGGGGACTGTACCTCGCCGCGTTCGTGAGCAGGTTCCTCGCGACCTGCTCCACGTAGGTGCGCTCTGCCCGCACCGTCGGGAGCCCGGCGGGGACGTCGACGTCGAAGTGCGTGGCCGGGTAGCGGATCCGCTCGAGGTCGATGACGTCCGGCAGGATGCGCTGCAGCAGCACCGGCTCATCGCCGAGCGAGCCGGGCGCCACCCCGTCGAACCGGGCGAGCACGAGGAGGTCCTCGACCAGCCGGTACAGCCGCTCCGACTCGGCCGCGATATCCCGGTAGACCTCCCGGCGAACCGATGGGGTCAGGGAGCCCCCGGCGCCCCCGAGCACCTTGGATCCCGCGTAGATCGTCGTGACCGGCGTCCGCAGCTCGTGGGACAGGACCCCGATGAACGCCTCCCGCGCCTGCCGCGATCGTCGCGCATCGCTCACATCCTGGACCAGCACGATGGTCGCCACCGCGGGGGCAGCCCCGGGCGTCGCGCCCTCCCCCATCACGGGGTGGGCCGTCAGCGACAGCCACTGCTCCTGCCCGTCGTGGTATCGCAGCTGCACGGGCCCCTGGCGCTGACACAGGCCCGGGACGGGCGCCTCACCGGCGGGGTCGTCCAGCCGCTCGAGCACCTGGCGCCAGTGTGCCAGCCCCTCGCCGAAGAGTGCCCTCGCCGCGGGGTTCGAGTGGGTGATCCGGCCGCCGGGCCCGCAGACCACGACGGCGTCGCCGACGGCCGCGATCATCGCGGCGAACGCGGCGGCGGCCTGCCCCGACGGCAGGGGCACGGGGGCCGACCCGCCGGCGGGCAGCGCGTCGGCAGGCAGCGGATCGAGCACGGACGTGCCGGCGGACAGCGCGTCGGCCGGAACCGGGTGCACCCGGCCGGGACCCGCTGGAACGAGCGTGGTCGGCTCGGTGACCGGTGGCTGGGCACCCATCAGCGGACCGTCGAGCCGGTTGCCGTGGCCAATCTTCCCCTCGCAGTCGTGCCCGGGCCGCCTGGCCGCCGTGCGACGGTTGGCACCGGGTCCGCGTCGTCCTGCCGGACCGGCGCGGCCGGACCATTCCGACACAACGCCCGTCCCAGCGTCGCCGAGCCCGGCTGCGATAACCGTTGCGAAACCCTTGCAGTCCCCGTGCGGCAGGCCGCGCCCGGCCTCGCTGCCGTCTGGCATACTCGGGCGCGGCGACCGCTGCCGTCGTGGCCGGGGGTCGGTACCGCACGTGCGAGGGCTTCATGCCGAGTCGGCCCTCATCCCCCGCGCCTGGTGACCACCTCGACGCGCCGTTCCTCGACGCGCCGTTCCTCGACGCGCCGATGGGGCTCGCGCTGCTCGATGCCGACGCGCGGTACGTGCGGGTGAACCGCGCGCTTGCCGAGATCGACGGCACGCCGGTTGCGGACCACCCGGGGCGTCGGCCGTGGGATCTCGTGGAGGACCTCGACCAGGCACTCCGCCCGGCCTGCGAGCGTGCCCTGGCCGGCGAGGATCCCGGCACCGACCTGGACATCCGGATCGGGACCGGACCCGTCTCCCGCCGGTGGCGGTGCCGCGTCCGCGCGGTGCGGGACGGCGGTGCCCTGGTCGGGCTCACCCTCGCGGTCGACGACGTCACGAACGCCATCCGCAGCCGGGAGGCGCTGGAGGAGGCGGCAGATGCGGCCAGGGAGACGAGCCAGGCGCTCGCGGCCCTGGTAGACGCGTCGCCCATCCCGATCATCGCCTACGACCTGGACGGGCGGGTGACGCAGTGGAGCGCGGCCGCCGAGCGCACCTTCGGATGGACCGCGGACGAGGTGCTCGGCGCGCCGCCCCCGACGGTCCTGGAGGGCCGGCGGGACGAGTACATGGCGCAGCTCCGCGCCACGGCGCAGGGCCACGGGCTGCGGCGGTACGAGACGGAACGCTGCACCCGCGACGGCCGGGTGCTCGACACGCTGATCTCCACCGCGCCACTCCGCGATGCGTCGGGAGCGGTCCGCGGCACCCTCGCGCTCGTCGAGGACGACACCAGCCGGCGCCGCGCCGAGCGGCGGTCCCAGCATCTGCGTGCGCTGGCGGCCGCGCTCGCCGCGACCCTGGAGCCGGAGGAGGTCGCGCAGACGGTGCTCCGGCTCGGCCTGCCCGCCCTCGATGCCTCGCGGGGCATCGTGGCGAGCCTGGAAGGTGAGAGCCTCCGCGTGCTTGCCAGCGTGGCCGCCGGCGACGAGGGGCTCAGGGCGGGCTCGGTCCTCTCGCTGGATGCGGGACGGCCGCTGGCCTGGGTCGCGCGGAACGCGCGGCCGATCATGGGGGACGAGGAGGCGCTGCGGCGCGAGTACCCCGACCTGCTGCGGGACCTTGCCTTCGACTTCGGGGCGCTGGCCGTGCTGCCCCTGTCCGCCGACGACCGGCTCGTCGGCGTCATCGGGATCGCGTTTGCGGGCCCCCGGGCCTTCGCGCCGGGTGACCGGCAGTACCTCGACACGGTTGCGGGCACCTGCGCCCAGGCGCTCGACCGGGCCCGCCTGTACGCGTCGGAACGCGATGCCCATGCCTCTGCGGAGCGGGAGTCGCTGATCGCCACCGCCCTCGCGCGGGCCGCAGCCGCGCTCTCCGCCGCCGCGAGGCCCTCGGACGTGGTGCGCGCCATCCACGAGCACGTGCTGCCCGCGGCGGGCGCGCTGTTCGCGACACTGCGCGTCCTGGACGAATCCGGCACCGTGCTGGTCGCGCTGACCGACCCGGAGTTTTCCGATCCGGACCAGCTGGCGTCCTATCCGCTCGACTCCGACGCGCCGATCGCGGAGGCGGTCCGCTCCGGCACGCCGGTGCTCCTGCGCAACCCCGCCGAGCGCGACGCGAGGTTTCCGGAACACGGCCGGCGGCTGGCGCAACGGGGCGCGGGAGCGCTTGCGGCCGTGCCGCTCACGGTCGGCGACCGGCGCATCGGCGGGCTCGCGCTCGCCTTCGAGCAGTCCCGCCCGTTCGACGGCATCGAGTTGCAGTCGATCCAGGTGCTCGCCGACACGTGCGCGCAGGCCCTCGACCGCGCCCGCCTGTACGAGGCCGCGCGCACGGCCGAGCGGACCCTCGCCGAGGTCGTGCGACAGATGCCCATCGGCGTGATCCTCGCGGAGGCACCCTCCGGCCGCATCGTCTTCGGAAACGCCGAGGCCCAGCGGATCTGGCCGGTCCTGCCCACCACGGCCCTCGATGAGACCGCCTCGTGGTCGGTGTTCCACCTGGACGGCCGGCGGTACACGCCCGACGAGTGGCCCATGGCGCGCGCCCTCCTCCACGGCGAGACGGTTGTCGACGAGGAGCTCGAGATCCGCCGCCCCGACGGATCGCGGGCGATCATCTCGCTCAACGCGGGACCCGTCAGGGACGAGATGGGGGGGATCCGGGCGGGGGTGGCGACGTTCACCGACGTGGGCGAGCGCAAGCGCGCGGAGGCGATCCGCGATGCGTTCAACGGGGTGATCGGCCACGAGCTGCGGACGCCGGTCACCTCCATCTACGGGGGTGCCCAGCTCCTGCTTCGACCCGAGCGCCGGCTGGACGCCGCCACCCGCAACGCCGTCCTGGAGGACATCGCCGTCGAGGCCGAGCGCCTGAACCGCCTGGTCGAGAACACGCTGGTGCTCGCCCGCGCCGAGCGGGGGACGGTCGTCGGGGGACGCGAACCGCTGCTCCTCCAGCACCTGCTCGCGAGGATCGTCGCTTCCGAGCGGGCGGCCCGGCCCGACGTGCGCATGGAGCTGGCAGTGGCCCCGCGCCTGCCGGCCGTCGTCGGCGACGAGGGGTACGTCGAACAGATCGTGCGCAACCTGCTCTCGAACGCGGCCAAGTACGGACCCTCCGACGGGGTCGTCACGGTGACTGCCGAACAGTCCGGCGACGAGGTGCTGGTGCGGGTGCTGGACCAGGGCCCCGGGATCGGCGACGAGGACGTCGAGGCGCTCTTCGCGCTGTTCTACCGCTCGCCGCGGACGGTCGGCGTCGCCAGCGGAGCCGGGATCGGGCTGTTCGTGGTGCGGCACCTCGCCCAGGCAATGGGGGGCCGCACCTGGGCCTCGCAGCGCCCCGAGGGTGGGGCCGAGTTCGGCTTCGCGCTGCGGGTGGTCGAGGAGGACGAGGCGCCGGCCGACCCGGCGCGCGCCCCTAGCGCGCCTCCCGGACTGCGGCCGCCTCGTCGTCGTCGGTGAGCGCCTGAAGCTCGGCGCTCACCTCGCGCAGCCACTCGCGGAAGCCCAGCAGCAGGGGAATCGCGCCGGCGACCACGCTCCAGAGCCCGAAGATCAGCCCCAGCGCCATCATCGCGACTCCCACCCCGATCAGCAGGGGCGCGAGGCTCGCACCGGGGATCCGGCCGGCCTCGTCCTCGAACGGGCGTTCCTCGCCGGGCCGCTCGGAGGTGTCCACGAGCTCGCGGATCCGGCCCACGGCACCACCGCCGGCGCCGGGCGCGACTCCCTGTTCGCCGCGGGACCCCGCCGGTCGCGCCCCGCGGCCCGGCTGGCCGCGACGGAGCATGGAGAACAGCGTGAACGACGCGACGGCGAACCCGCCGAGCAGCACGGTGCCGATGTAGTCGTAGCTGATGAACCAGTAGGCGATCGACACGACGACGGCGAAGAGGCAGCTTCGGATGAAGAGCCGGATCTCCTCGGGCATCCTCTAGCCTCCGCCCGGTCCCGGCACCGGGCCCGTCCCCGGGCTGCGCGCCGGTAAGCCGGCCCCACCCGCTGCCGCGGCCCCG
>JAJYEB010000136.1 GCA_021790375.1 Chloroflexota bacterium
ACCTGCTGGGACTGGGTGCGCGTGACCTGGGTGGCCTGCTGCAGCGTCTCGAGCGACTGCTGGTTCTGCTGGATCTGTTGGGCGAGCTGCGCGTCCTGGTTGCCGATGCGCAGGTAGTAGCCGACGTCGGCCAGCACATCGGCCAGCGAGCGCGCCGACAGCAGCTGCTCCAGCAGCGACGTCTGCTGGGTGATGTAGGCGTCGGCGATGTGGCCGGCGAGGGTGGCACGCTCGTCGGCGAGCTGCTGCTGGCCGGCCGTGATCTTGGTGTCCAGGGCGGAGAGCGCGGCGTCCAGGTCGCCGACCTGGGTGACCATCGCCGTGTACTTCGCGCGGACGTCCGCCAGCGCCTTCTGCGCGGCGTCGACGTTGGCCTGGAGCCTGGACTGCTGGACGTTGATGCCCTTGAGCTGCGTGGCCGTGGACGCCAGCACGCCCTGCAGGTTCGCCTGGAGCGCCTGGAGCGCCTGGATCTGCTGTCGCTGGGCGGCGATCTTCGCCTCGAGCGCCTTCTGCGCCCGCACCGCGTCCGACAGGGGATCCGCCCGGGTCGTGGGCGCACTGCCGAAGGAGCCGAAGAGAAGGGGAACCAGGAGCAGCGCCGCGAGCAGTGCGCGCCGCCCGTGCCTTGCGTGTCCTATTCGACCCATCGCATCATCGTGCAGGCTTCGACTCCGTGCGGCGTCCGCTCGTGACGCCCGTGCTGTCCCTGCCCGCCGGTGGTGCGTCGCTCAGGCGAGAGGGCACGACTCGCAGGAACGACTCCGGCTGCGCGCATGATAGCCGCAGCGGCAACGGCGGCGCAACGCGGGGGCGCGGCTCGCCTCCCCGGGCCGGTACTCCGTCGGCATCCCCGGCTGCGCACCGCGATCGTCGCCGCGCCCCTGGCCATCAGGTTATGGGCCGGAGGACCGCGAGGAACGCGGCCAGGATGAGGATGGGCCCGAACGGGATCGCGCTCCGCAGCCCGAGGCGGCGCGTGGCAAGGAGCGCCAGCAGCACCACGCCGGCCGCCAGCGACGCGACGATGAAGCCGGCGATCAGCTGCGAGATGCCGCACACGAGTCCGAGGCTCACCGCGAGCTTGAGATCGCCGATCCCCAGCGCTCCCCTGAAGAGCGCGCCGGTGACGCCGAGGAACAGCGGTGCGAGCACGGCCGCGGCCAGCCCGCTCGCCATCCCCAGCTCCTTGCCTGCAAGGACCGGGTCCCAGCCCGCCAGCAGCACCACCAGCGCCGCGGGGATCAGCGGCAGGGTGATCTCGTCGGGAAGGAGCCGCTGGTCGAGGTCGGTTGCGAGCAGGACGATCAGGGCGGCGAAGAACGCGCCGCCCAGGACGATGTCACGGAGGGAGCCGAACCGGCCGGGCAGCGCGAAGAACGCCCCTGCCGCGAGGAGGACCACCAGCGCGGTCCGCCAGTCGACCGGCCTGCGCGCGGCGTCCTCGTGCTCGGGCCAGCGGGCCGCGAGGCGATCGGCCAGGAAGCCGTAGATGCCACCCCCGATGCCGAGGATCGCGGCGGGCCCCCAGGAACTGATGCCGTCCACGAGCCGCATGGTGCCCGGACTGGTGCGCGCCGGCAACCCTGCCGGTGGTCCCGGTGGCCGGGCGCCGCAGGTCCCGGCCGCCACACGGGCCCGCGGTGGCGCTTCGCCGGGGCCCGGGCGGGTTCGCCGGGGCTCGCACGGGTTCGCCGGGGCTCGCACGGCCTCGCCGGGGCTCGCACGGGCTCGCCGGGGTCGGTTGCCGTGCGGCAACCCGCTGCCGCCCGGCAACCGGCGGGGACGCGCGACGGTGCCCCGGTTGGGCTACGCGCCCGATGCGCCGTCGAGGGCGAGCTGCACGAGCGTCGCGTGGGTCACGCCGGACGCGCCACGCGGCGCCCACGGCACCGCGCGGCGGAGATACCCGGTGCCGCCGATGTCCATGTGCACCCACGGGCGGGTCACGAACTCCCGCAGGAACAGGCCGCTCTTGACGAGCGACCCGTCGGCGGGGCCCGAGTTCTGGAAGTCCGCGTACCAGCTCTCCATGTCCCGGACGTAGTCGTCGACCAGGGGGATCTGCCAGTAGCGCTCGCCCTGCCGGGCCCCGGCGGCCACCACCGCGTCGAACCAGGGCTGCGGCGTGCCGAACGCGCCGGTGATCTGCTTGCCGAACGCGCGCTCGACGGCGCCGGTGAGCGTGGCCACGTCGACCAGGTGGGTCGCACCGAGCCGCTCCGCGTAGGTCAGCGCATCGCCCAGGATGAGCCGGCCCTCGGCGTCGGTGTTCTGCACCTCGACGCTCTTGCCGTTGAGTGCCCTGACGATGTCGCCGGGACGGGTGGAGTGCGGGCCCGGCATGTTCTCGACCGCCGGCGCGAGGGCCAGCAGGGGCAGATCGGGCGCCAGCCGCTTCGCCGTCACGATCGCGGCGATCACGGTGCACGCGCCCGTCTTGTCCATCTTCATCTCTTCCATCCGGTCCGCCGGCTTGATCGAGATGCCTCCGGAGTCGAAGGTGACCCCCTTGCCGACCAGCGCCAGCAGGCGGCCCTGCGCGTCGCGGGCACCGTCCGTCCCGTTGCGCAGGACGATCAGCCGCGGCGGGTTGTCGCTGCCCCGGCCGACGGCCATGAACAGCCCCATGCCCATCTCGGTCGCGCGATCGGGGCCGATCACGTCGATCGAGAGGCCGTTCGCGCGAGCCAGGTCCGTCGCCGCGTCGGCCAGGACGTCCGGGCTGACGTCGTTCGAGGCCCGGTTCGCCAGGTCGCGCGCGATGCGGGCCCCCTCGCCGATCGTCGCGCCGCGTTCGGCGGCCGCCTGAAGCGACGCGACGTCCGCGCCCGGCGCCACGAGGACGAGCTCGTCGAGCTCCGGCGGCGCCTCGTCGTAGCCGGACCGGTAGAGGGTCGCGGGATCGTATGCGCCCTCGGCCACTCCCCGCGCCACCAGCATGGCCAGGTCGTCGGCCGACAGCCCGGTGCGCGTCCACAACGACGCGGGCAGCCAGATCGCGAGGCGGGTCACCGGGTGGCCGGCCAGCCTGCGCTCGATGGAGGCTGCGACCCGGTAGGCGGCCAGCGCGTCGAAGCCCGCCACCGCCCCGGCCCCGACGGCGAGCACCCAGGGGGCACCCAGCTCCCGGCCCCGCAGCAGCACGCGACGGAAGGGGGCCCCTGCCACCTCGCCGATGCGCCGGTAGTCGGCGATGGCGCCCTCCAGCCGGCGGTCGATCTCGCCGAGCGTGGACGAGTCGGGCGCGCCGGGATCGTCGGTCAGGATGGGGATCGCGAGGACATCGGCGCTCACCGACCACGGCTGATCGGAGACGACCCGGATCTGCATACGGACGGGCTCCTCGTGTAGAGCGGGCGCGGCGGCCGGGACGGGTCGCGCCACGCCACAGGCGACGCCGACGGTCGGAGGGACGCGCGTCAGCTGCCCAAGTGTAGCGCCGCGACCGCGTTCCCGAGGTCGCCCCGGGCCTGCTCGATCGCGATCGCCGCCTGGTTCAGGCCGGCCTCTGCGACGTCGCCCATGATCACGACGATCGCCCGCGTGTCCGGGGGCAACAGCTTCTGGGCGGCGGCCACGCGCGCGGCGAGCAGCTTTCCCGACGCGGTCAGCCGGCCGCCCGTCTTCTGCAGGTCGGCGTAGAGCGCGACCAGGGCCTTGTCGTAGGCGCTCATGCGGTCGATGTAGGTGGTCAGCGTCGAGACGTCGGCGCGGTTTGCCAGCGCGTCGCGCGTGGTGCGTGCCGAGGTGAGCGCGGCCGACGCCTCGCCCAGGGTCGTGAGCGCGGCCGCGTACCGGCTGGCGTGGGCCTGCTCGGTGGCCGCGAACACCAGCTCGTCGTGGCGCTGGAGCACGCCCGCGAGCTGGATGGCCGGCAGCGACTCGTCGGCCAGCGTGCGCCAGTCGTCCGGCACGGGCCGGGTCGTCTGCAGCGCAGCCCGGGCAGCCGACAGCATGGCCCGCGACCGGTCGCCGAGCAGGTCCGGCTGGACCGAGGCCTGGACGGCGTCGAGGTCGGCGTTCAGGCGCGTCACCTGGGCGTCGATGGACGAGATCAGGCCGTCCCCGGCGGAAAGGTCGGCCGACAGCAGGTCCTGGCGCCTGGCGACCAGGTCGATCAGGGCGTTGCGGGCCGTGTCGCCGAGCTGCCCGACGTCTGCCGAGAGCGTGTCGTACTGCGGTCCCAGGGCGCGGATGCGCGCCTGGAACGCGGTGTCCTGGACCCACGTGAGCTCGGGGCGCGTCGCGTCGCCGGGGAGGTGATCGGCGCTGACCGCCAGTCCCGCGCCGGCAAGCGCGATGACCGCCACGATGACGAGCCAGGCGATGCCACGCAGCAGTGCCGAGGCCAGCCGGCGCAGTCGTCCCCGCATGCCGGGGAGTCTATCGCGGCGAACGTCCGGTCCGACCGTGAACCGGGCGTGACGGGAAGCTGGATCGGGCGCGGCAGGCGGCAAGGCGGCCGGACGGGCGGCAGGCGGTACCATCGCCACGCATGGAACCCGGCCCGGTCGGAGATCCTCCCCGCGTGACGGTGCACGACCAGCTCGACGCGCTGCTTCGCCGCATGCCGAAGGCCGAACTGCACCTCCACCTCGACGGCTCGCTCCGACCCGCCACCGCACTCGACCTCGCCCGGGAACGGGGCCTGGACGAGGGGATGGACCTGCCCGCGATGCGCAGGCGCCTGACGGGCCCGGCTCACCTGCGCGACCAGGCCGAGCTGCTGCGCGCCTTCGACCTGCCGGCCTCCCTCCTGCAGGACGCGGAGGCATTGCGCAGGGTCACCGCGGAACTGGTCGAGGACGTGGCCGGGGATGGCACGCGGTACGTCGAGATCCGCTGGGCGCCGGGGCTCCACCTGCAGCGAGGGCTGGGCCTGGCCGATTCGATCGCGGCCGTGGTGGCCGGCGCACGAGACGGGGTGGCCGCGGTGGAAGCCCGGGCGCGTGACGGGGCCACGGTGGCGGCCCGGGCGGCCGACCGTCGCGACCTTCCCCGCATCACCGTGCGGCTCATCGCCGTGGCGATGCGCTCGCACGACCCCGGTGACAACGTCCGCGTCGCGGAGGCCGCGGCCCGGTTCTCGGCCGAGGGGCTGACCGGCTTCGACCTCGCGGGGCCGGAGGCGGCCCATCCCGACCCGCTGGTCCACGCCCGGGCGATCTCGGTGGCGCGCGGAGCCGGGCTCGGGATCACGGTTCACGCGGGCGAGTGGGGCGGTGCCGCGCAGGTCCGGCGTGCGCTCGAGCTCGACCCGGCCCGGATCGCCCACGGCGCCCCGGCGGTCGACGATCCGGGGCTGGTGGCCGAGCTGTGCCGTCGCGGCGTGACGCTGGACCTGTGCCCCACGAGCAACGTCCAGGCCGCGGTGGTGGCGCGCCTCGCCGACCATCCCCTTCCCCGCCTGTTGCGCGCGGGGGTCCCCGTCTCGCTGTCCACCGACGATCGAACCGTGAGCGACATGACCCTGGTGCGGGAGTACCGGCAGGCGGTAGACGTCCTCGGGCTGACCCTCGGGGAACTGTGGAGGATCGACCGGCACGCGCTGGAGGCCGCGTTCCTGGCGGACGACGAACCGCTTCGGACGGCGCTCCTGGCGACGTTCGACGCGTTCGCGGCGGGCGAGCCGCTGCTGCGAACGTGACCGTGTCAGTGGCCGGCCTGCTCCGCCTCGAGCCCGGCGAGCGCGGTCCGCAGCTCCGCGGCGTCGGCCGCGATCAGCGTCGGACGGCG
>JAJYEB010000137.1 GCA_021790375.1 Chloroflexota bacterium
GATACGCCACGTGCAGCGACGGCCACGCCGCGAACCCGTTCGGGTTCACGTCGTAGAAGGCGTACGTGTAGATGTAGTCGGCCTTGAACCCGAAGAAGTTGGCGAGGGTGTCGAAGGCGCCCGGCTTGAGGTACGAGATGGCCGCGTGACCGTTCGGGCCGTTGAGCGCGCCCACCTGCGCCGCGTACCACGGCGGGGCCGTGGGGATCAGCACGAAGGTCACGAAGCCCCAGAGGCTGAGCAGGATCAGTGCCGCCACGAAGTCGTAGTAGTGCGCGCGGCGCCACACCCACAGGATGAAGCCGGTCACCAGCGGCAGCGCGAAGTGCAGCATGTAGACCACCGTGGCGATCTCCGCCACGATGTCCACCCCGGTCGCGGGATGGAAGGCGTCCTGCAGGAGCTGTGACGGGATGTGCCCGAAGGCCACCAGCCGCTCGGCCGTCACCATGTCGGTGATGTGGACCGGCAGCCCGACGTTGTCGGCCAGCCCCCGCATGAGCTCGTAGGCCAGGAAGAGCGCGACGAACGGCAGCCAGTCCCGCAGGAAGAGCCGGCCCCGGCCCAGGAGGACCGCGCCGAGCCCGAACGCCACGGCCATCACGTCCGGCGTGATCTCGATGCCGCGCAGGAACATGAGGAGCACAACCAGCGCGCTGTAGATCACCACGAGCGTCATGAGCAGCCGCTCGTTGCGCCTGCCGAGCACTAGTCCACGCTGGACGTCCGCGTGGGGCTCGTCGCTCGCGTTCACCGGCGTGGCCATCAGCGGTACAGCGTGAGGGGGTCCACGAACCTCCCGCCCATCTCGACCCGGTAGTCGAGGTGTGGGCCCGTGGCCCAGCCGGTGGCGCCCACCCACGCGATCGTCTGGCCACGCGCCACGCGTTCGTCGCGCCTGACCGCGACGGCACGGTTGTGGTTGTAGGTCGTGACCATGCCGTCCGGGTGGGCGATCACCACCACGTACCCGCCGCCGTCGTCCTTCCAGCCCGCCCAGACGACAGTTCCGGAGGCGACGGCGCGAACGACCGTGCCACTCGGGGCCGCGATGTCGATGCCCAGGTGGTCGCCTGAGAACTGCGTCGTGATGGTACCGGTGACAGGCAGGGGCCAGAGGTGCACCGGGGGCGCAGTGGCCTGCCGGGGGCGGGGCGAGGCGGTCGGCCGGGCCGGCACGGCGGGTTTCGGCTTCGGTGCGGTCCCCGACTTCGGTGCCGGACGAGGTACCGGTCGGCGCCGGGTGGCCGGTGGCGCAGCTCTCGCACGCTCGCGGACTCCCGACGACGCGCGCCGCGGCGCCGCGGTACCACCGGCCACGAAGATCCGCTGCTCGCTCACCAGCCGCTGCGGGTCGATGCCGGGGTTCCAGCGCAGGACGAGGGCGAGGGTGGTCCCGTGAGCCGCGGCGATGGACCAGAGGGAGTCGCCTCGCCGAACGACGTGCACGGGTCCAGGCGGTCTCGACGCGATCGGTCCCCGCGTTATGGCCGCAGCGACGGTGCCCGGCTCGCGGGAGCTCTCAGCGGTCGGTGACGGCAACGGGCTTACACCGTGGGCCGGCGTTCCTGACACATCCGGCGACGCTGGTAACGGCGACGCAACAGGGTGGATGAGCGACTGGGGAACGGGCTCGTACGCGGGGACGGGACGAGCGCGGGACGGGGAATCTCGCGAGATCAGGATGAGAGTGGCGGCCAGGACGGCGATGGAGCCAGATGCCACGACATGCAGGGTTCGCGGTCTCATGAACGCTCCCAATAGCGGAGTCTCCCACGTGGGGATGCGAGGTGCGGCCGCGGCGCAGCCGCTAGTCGGCGCTGGATGTGGGCCGACGCGAACCCCGGCAGCTTGGGCGACGAGCCTGAGATTTCGCCGTGGGCCCGATAAGAGAAACCTGAGAGGGCGAGACCGGGCGCGGGGCCGCCGGTGCGGTTCATCGCCGGCTCTCAGGATCGCTTCATCCGACCCTCATCGCCAGACTCGATGATCGGCCCGTGCCGCGGCGCGCGACACGGTGCTCGGCCCGTCGAATCGCGGGTCGTCTTCGGGCCGGCTGCGAGCCGAACCGGCGCACGACGCCGAGGCAAGACGATGCACGAGCTGTCTGAACGTCCAGCGGCGATGGACCCGCCGCGGCGCCCCCGGATCATCGTCTACACGGGCAAGGGCGGGGTGGGCAAGACGAGCGTGGCCGCCGCGACTGCCCTCCTGGCTGCCGAGCGAGGCTACCGGACCATCGTGCTGTCGACCGATGCCGCACACAGCCTGGCGGACGCATTCGACCGTCCGCTCGGGCCGGAGCCGGTGGACGTCGCCCCGAACCTCCGGGCGCAGGAATCGGACATCTACCACAACATCGAGACGTACTGGGGCACAATCCAGGCGTACATCGCCCGGGTTTTCCAGTGGCGCGGCCTCGACGAGATCATGTCCGATGAACTGGCCGTGCTGCCGGGCATGGACGAGGTCGCGAACTTGCTCTGGATCGCCGAGCACCACGACCGGGGCCAATACGACGTCATCGTGGTCGATGCCGCCCCGACCGGCGAGACGCTGCGGCTCCTGGCACTGCCCGAGGCGATGCGCTGGTGGATGGAGAAGATCTACCCGACCGCCCGCCGCGTCGCCCAGCTCACTGGCCCGCTCGTCGGTCGGGTGGTGGGTATGCCGATGCCCGACGATCCGGTCTACGCCGCTGGCGAGGATCTCTTTCGCCGCGTAGACCACGTGCGGGGCCTCCTCTCCGACCCCGACCTCGCCTCAATCCGGGTCGTGCTGAACCTCGAGAAGATGGTGATCCGGGAGGCCCAGCGGGCCTTCACCTACGTCCACCTGTACGGATTCCCCACCGACCTCGTCGTCTGCAATCGAGTGCTTCCGGCCGATGTCGGCGGGTATCTCGCCGCATGGGTCGCGTCGCAGACCGCCTATCGTCGGCTCGTCGACGAGGCGTTCGCGCCCGTCCCGATCCGGGACGCCCCGTTCTTCGAGCAAGAGGTGGTCGGCGTCGACATGGTGCGCCGTCTCGGTGTGGCCATCTACGGGCCGGACGACCCGACCGCCGTCTTCCACCGTGGCCGACCGTACGTGGTTCGGCGCGACGGTGCCGCGGTCACCCTGAGCCTCGAGCTCCCCTTCGTGACCAAGGGCGAAGTCGCACTCAACCGGTTCGGCGACGAGCTCGTGGTCGAGGTGGGCGCATGGCGGCGGAACCTGGTCCTCCCCCGCATCCTGGTCGACGTGCCGGCGGTCCAGGCCGCCCTGGAGGATCACACACTCCGGATCCGGTTCGACGTGGCACATGCGTCGGCAGGCACATCCGCGGGCGCCCCCACGGCGCGGATCACCGGGCGATGAGAGCGCCGGCGCGCGTTCCGGCTCGGTTCGACTGCATCGTCGTCGGGGGCGTCAGACCGCTATCGCCCGATCCAGCAAACAGGAGGGTCCATGCGCGCGCGACGTGCGTAGCGCCCCCCGGGGCCGCGACCGCCGTCAGGGCGTGGCGTCTCCACGCAGGCGCTCGGCACGCAGAACAAGCATCACGCCCAACCCGATGGCGAGCAGGGCGAGGACCACGAGGCCCGCCATAGCGGGCGTCGATCTGGACCGCGACGACGGCACGCTGAGATCGGCCGGGGCCTGTGCGGCGATCCCGCCCGCGGCAGCCTTCACGTCGAGATCGCCGGTCAGGGTTTCGTCTCCGATCGCTTCGAAGCGGTACGTGCCGCCAGGAAGGGCCGCGGGCACCGTCACCTGGGTCGTGAACGAGCCGGTACTATCGGTCCGGACCGTCGGAAACTGGATCACGATTCCCTGCCCCACGAGCACGATCACGCGCTCCAGATCGGGCTCGACGCCGGTGACGCTGAGGGTCACCCGGTCACCGGCGGTCACGGTGGAGGGCGACACTACCACGCTGACCTGGCCGTGTGCCAGGGCTGCCGGCCCCAGCACGAACTGCAGAAACGCGGCGGCAAGCAACGAGATCGAGACCGAGACGAGGCGGACCGTGATCGTGCTTCTCATTTCCTCTGCCGCCGCCCGGTCGCCAGGAATGGGCCGATCAACCCGACCGTGCCGCCAAGGATGAGCGGTAAACCCACGAGCAGCAACAGCGCCCAGCCCGCGACGGATCCCCGCGAGGCTGCCTCGCCGAGCCCGATCTCCGCCAGGCCCAGGCCGGCAGTGAGCAGCGCGACTCGAAACAAGAGGGGCCCCATCTACATCGCCACGTGACTCTTCGGCGGCGTGACGAGCGCGTACGCGACCAGCAGGATCAGGGCCACGACCACGATCGCGCCGGTGACGATGAACGCTCGTCGGCGGCCCGGCGAGCGGTACCGGCTGCGGTCGACGAAGGGGACCAAGGCTAGCGTACCGATGAGCAGGCCGGGTGCCCAGAGCAACGCGGGCAGCCCGAACCAGTCCTCGAACGGATAGAACGGCAGGAACATCCACCACGGCTTCGAGACCTCGATGCTCGGGTTCGGGCTCGGCCCGAGCGGCGGGCTGACGAACAGCGAGAGCAGCGCCGTGGCGCCCACGATCATGAGCCCGAAGCCGGCCATGCGGACCAGATGCGCGGTGAAGGTCGAGCCCCCCTTCGAGGGCTCCGGGCCGCCGTCGAGCGCAGCGTCGAACTCGGCCGGCAGCGCCGAGATGCCGTGGCGCTTGACGAGCAGGAAATGGGCAATGAGCAGGAACGTTCCGAGTGCGGGCAGGATCACGACATGCGCGATGTAAAGGCGCCCGACGATGGGGAGACTGGCGCCGAAAGTCGGTGAGAACCAGAAGCCGAATACTCCGATCAGGTTGCCGATCTCGACGTTGTGCCCGAGCGCCTCGAATCCTTCCTGGTCCCACTTGAGGACGGTGCCGGTGAAGATAAGCCCCATGGTGATGGCCAGCAGACCGAGGCCGATGAGCCAGTTGACCTCGCGCGGACGCTTGTATGCGCCCGTCAGGTAGATGCGGCCCATGTGCAGCAGCACCGTGGCCATGACGAGGTTGGCGGTCCAGAAATGGATCCCGCGCGCCACGTCGCCGAGCGGGGCCGCGTTCATGACATAGATGACGCTCTCTCGGGCGGCCTCCGGAGTCGGATGGTAGAACTGCGCGAGCCAGACCCCCGTCGCGGCAAGGATCAGGAACCCGAAGAAGCTGATCCCGCCCAGGATGTACCCGACGCTGTTCGCATGGGCCGGCACCGGGTACGCGAGCCCCGAGATGCCCAGGCGCTCATCGATCGCGGCCCAGGCACGCCGCCAGCGACCCCGGCGCGGGTACGCTGTTCCAGCGACCATCCTGTTCCTCCCACGACGCGGTCGTTCGGCGGGTGGCTCCCGTGTTGACTCTCATCGCCGGGGGGCAGCGCTCGAACATGCCCACCCTGCCAGGCGGCCTGCCAAAGCCCCGGGCAGGGTCCCTGCGGACATTGCGCAACGCCAACTGCGCTACGCCCACCTGAGACAACGATGAGGTCACCCTGTGCGTGTTCTGAGGATCCACATGCGGGACGGGAACGGGCCCAACCTCCCATGGGTGACGATCCCGGACCGGCCCGGGCCCGCCGCGGCAGGCCCTCTTCTGGGTACGATCCCAGTCCACTCTCAGCTGCTCCTCATCCAGGGCGGCCACGATGGGCGCATGACACCCCTGCACCCTGGGCCCTCCGCCCGTTCCCTCCCCGCCGACCCCGGGCTCACGGCACGCATCGGCC
>JAJYEB010000138.1 GCA_021790375.1 Chloroflexota bacterium
GCCCGCGAGAACGGCGTCGACCTGGCCACGGTGCGCGGCACCGGGCACGGCGGACGCGTGACGCGCGAGGATGTCCTCAACTTCGTGGCGTCGCGCGCGGGAATCGCGCCGTCCGCCGCCGGGTTGCCGGCTGTGCCGCCGCCGGTTATCCCGGCCTCTCTGACCCCGCCGACCCAGGGCGCCTCGGCCTTCCCGCCGCCCGTGGCGCCCCCCGCTGCCGGCCCATCGGCCACCGCCCCCGGGATCCCCACGCCTGCCGCCCCGCCGGCGGTCCTCGGCGAGGGCGACCAGCTCAAGCCCATGACCCAGATGCGGCGGGGGATCGCCGCGCAGATGGCCCGCGCCGTGTCGGTGCCGATGGCGTACCTGACGCTCGAGGTCGACATGTCGGGCGTCGTGGCGCTCCGCGAGGCGATGAAGCGCGAGTACGAGGCTCGCGAGGGGATCGGCCTGTCCTACGTCGCGTTCGTCACCAAGGCCGCCGTCGAGGCCCTGCGGCGCCACCCCGACATCAACGGCCACTGGACCGACCAGGGGCTGCTGCGCCGGGCCCGCATCAACGTCAGCGTGGCCGTCGCGGTGGACGACGGCCTCATCGCGCCGGTGATCCACGACGCCGACCGGCTGAGCATCAACGGGCTCAACCGCGCGGTGGTCGATCTCGCGGACCGTGCCCGCGGCAACCGGCTGCGGCTCGAGGACCTGCAGGGCGGGACGTTCACCGTCGACAACACGGGCTGGTTCGGCTCGGTGGTGAGCGCGCCGATCGTCAACGTTCCCGAGATCGCGATCCTCACCATGGAGGCCATCCAGCGCCGACCGGTGGTGGTCGACACGCCGGCCGGTGAGGCGATCGCCATCCGCCCGATGATGTACATCTGCTCGAGCTTCGACCACCGGGCCACCGACGGTGCCCAGATGGGCCGCTTCATGCAGGACGTCAAGCGCTGGCTCGAGTCGGTGGACGCGCAGACGGCGATCTGGTGAGCCGGTGAACCGCGAGCTGCCGATCCTGCCGTCTCCGCCCGGGGCGCACGCGCACGGCTTCGAGGCGCCGACCATCGCGATGGGCGGGGTGCCGGAGGCTGGTGCCACCGCGGCCGCGGTTCCAGGCAACCACCTCGTCCCGCGGCGCCACCCCGACTGGATCCGCGCGAAGGTGCCCACCGGCGAGCGCTACTTCGGGCTGAAGGACCTCATGCGCGGGTTGACCCTGCACACCGTGTGCGAGGAGGCCCGCTGCCCGAACATCGGGGAGTGCTGGGACCAGCGCACCGCGACCGTCATGATCCTGGGCGACGTCTGCACGCGGGCCTGCGGCTTCTGCGCCATCAAGACCGGCCGCCCCACCTGGTTCGACGACGACGAGCCGCGCCGCGTGGCCGAGGCCGTGGCCGCGATGGACCTCGACCACTGCGTGGTGACCAGCGTGGCCCGCGACGACCTGCCCGACGGGGGCGCCGGTGCCTTCGCGGCGACGATCCGCGAGCTGCGCGCGCGCTGCCCGGGGATGGGCGTGGAGGTGCTGATCCCCGACTTCAACGGCGAGGAGGCCCCGCTCCGGACGGTCATGGAGGCGGGACCGGACATCCTGAACCACAACGTCGAGACGGTGGCGCGGCTGCAGAAGCCGGTGCGGAAGCGTGCCCGCTACGACCGTTCGCTGGGCGTCCTGGAGCGCGCGAAGGCGTACGCCCGCGAGATAGCCGGCCGCGATGGCACGGTCCATACCAAGTCGAGCATCATGGTCGGCCTGGGCGAGGAACGCGACGAGTTGTTGCAGACGTTCCGGGACCTGCGCGCCGTGGGCTGCGACATCCTGACCATCGGCCAGTACCTGCGGCCGTCGGAGCAGCACCTGCCGGTGGAGCGCTACTACCACCCGGCGGAGTTCGCCGACCTGCGCGAGGAAGCGCTGGCGCTGGGCTTCCGCCACGTCGAGTCGGGGCCGCTGGTGCGCTCGAGCTACCACGCCCGCGACCAGGTGCCGGATTCCGAGCGCCGGGCCCTGGAGCGGGCCGCGCTCCGGGCGGCGGCCGAGGCCGGGGGAGCCACGCTCGTCGGCTGAAAGCGCGCGAGGGCGCCGGTTGCCTGGCACCGCCCGGAACGGCGCCGGACGGATGGACCCGTAGCCTCGATGGCCTCCGACCCCGGGACACTCTCCGATCCGGGGTCACCCTCCGAGCTCGGGTCGCTCTCCGGGCTCGGGTCGCTCTCCAACCCCACCGCCATCCCGACGCCGGTCGCTGTCCGACCCGGCGTCATGCCGATCCCGCACCCTGCAGTTGTTGCGCCCGGGGAACGCTATGTTGGTCGCAGGACCTCTGCGAGCCCAAACCGGACCCAGTCGGGGCGGGTGCCACGCTCGTGGACGCCGGCACGGTGGTAGTTCGGGCACCAATGCACGTCGGGGATCGAACATACCGTTCTCCCGGTGCATGATCTTCAGGATGCGTCGGAAGCGCCGGACTGACGTCCTGGTTGCCGCCGCTGGCCGTCTTGCCGCCGCTGGCCGTCTTGCCTCCGCTGGCCGTCTTGCCGCCGCTTGCCGTCTTGCCGCCGCTGGCCGCCGATTTCGGGTGAGTCAGCGACGCCGGCGCGCCGCGTTCTCCGCGAGCCGTGCCCGGACGATCCTCTCGACGAGCGCGGCCGGCAGCGGCGCGTCCGGACGAAAGTGGATGGTCCCCTTGCCGTTCCACGAGGTCCCCAGCTCGTCCCGGAAGGTCTCGATGACCGCCATGCTCATCGGGAACAGGCTGCAGTGGTCGCGGAACGCCGCGTACGACACGAGCAGCCGGTCGCCGTCCCGGAAGGCCGGCATCTGGTAGCTGATCGTCTCCGTCGCGTGCGGCGCGACCGCCCTGATCTGCGCCCGCAGCCGCTCCAGGGCGGCGCGCGACTCCGGTGGCAGCGCGGCCAGGTATGCGTCGACGCTGGCTGGGGTGGTCATGGCGATCCCTCCGGGCAGGCCCGGCGCGGTCAGGAGATGGGTGGCGTCTCGACGAGGCGGCCATCCTGCCACGCATAGGCCCAGGCGTCGATCTCCGGCGGTTCGACTCCGAGCGTCGTCAGCGCGGTGCAGATCTGGCTGCGATGGTCGGTTCCGTGGTGGAGCGCCTGGGCGAGGCGGATGCCCAGCGGGGCATGGGCCTCGGAGCCGTCGTCACGGCGCCTGACGAGGATTACGTCCGGGTCCAGGTCCTGCGCCACGAACGCCGACCAGGACGCGCCGTTCCGCTCCATCACCGCCCGCAGCGCCGGGATTTCCATCTGCGCCTCGTCGATCCGCGCCACCAGGCCGCCCGTCACGGTGGACAGGTACCCACAGTCGGCCCCGACGAGGTGACGCATCGTGTCCAGGATCGAGCCGTAGGTCCCGGGCACGGCGGTCTCGAGCTGCTCGGGACGCAGCGAGAGGCACGTGTCGAGCAGCCGTACCGTCGCCCATGCGTGGTGCGCGAACGCGTCCGCGAGTGGAGATCTGCTCATCCGCGCACCCCCTGATGACCCGTCCCGAGGGCGGTCCCGCCACTGGCACCCGGCACTGAGCGGGCAACCCCACCTCCGACGCCATGCCGATGGAATCCCAAGCGGGTTGCGCCCCTCACCGTTGCCGGCATTGTGTCAGCCGGGTGGGCGGGCGCGCAACCGGAGGGTCGCGTCCTTCGGCACGTTGCTCGCAGCACCAGCCGGCCGATCCGCGCTCTGAGGCTCGACGGAGGGACACGGGGTCGCGGATCGCCCGCGAAGCCCGTCCTGGCAGCCTTTCGGTCTCATCGGCTCGTCGGCGGAGCGACGTAGCACCCGTAGGCGATGCCGGCGAATTGCACGGTGCGATGCCAGAAGAGACTGCCGTCGAGGCCCAGCGCGGCGATCTCGGCGTCCATTTGCAGGTACCGGGTTCCCCCGGACGTGTAGAGCCCCCGGTAGTTGTCCGATTCGAGCAGGCGGCCCAGGGGCTCGCCGTTCGAGGCGCCGAGCAGGTACCCGATCTTGTCGTTGAACAGGTACACGATGCCGTCGCTCACGGCCGCCGCCACCACGTCGCTGCTGAGGTGGAGGCTCCGGACGACCGGCTCGCGCCCCCCGCTGAGGATGTACGCGGTGGCCTCGAAGGGACTGCGACCGTAGGTGGCCACGATCACGACCGATGTGTTCGCGTCACCGGCCAGCAGCGTCCCGTCCCCCACGCCCGGCACGCGGACCGTCCGGCTCGGGGGCAGGTGCGACACGGCATCGGTGCACGACGCGGGAATCGGCGCGCTGGTGAACGGCGCCAGGACGGCGAACGCGCTGAGAGAGAGGAGCAGCGCGCCGATTGCCGCGAGCAGGCCGCATCCCGGCAGCGCCGCCCTCCGCAGGATGGACGATCGAGTCGTCACCTCGCTCCTGTCCGGGACGATCCTCCGGCGAGAGTGCTCTCGCCGGAGCCCTACGCCCCCGGCACTCTCGTCCGCTCGATCTCGCGCCGCACGCCCTGCGCCAGGATCACCGCGTCGGTGGCAGCGGACACGAAGCGGAAGCCGCTCTCGAGGCAGGCACGGGCGGCGGCCCCGTCGGTGCAGTACATCCCGGCCGCGATCCCGCGCGAGACGCACGCGTCGCGCACGAGATCGAGCGCCTCGGCGTGCCGGCGCCGATCGCCTGCGCTGCGGGCGGACGGGTCGACCGGCATCCCGAGCGAGAGCGCCAGGTCGTTGGGACCCACCAGCAGCGCGTCGACTCCCGGCGTCGAGGCGATCGCCACGACGTTCGCCAGGCCCGTCGTCGTCTCGATCTGCAGGATCACCGCGGCACGCACAGGGTCGGCCGGATCGGCCGGTCCGGGCATCGCGCGAGGACGCAGCGGCCCGTGCGAGCGCGTGCCTGCGGCCCCATGGCGGCATGCCGCGACCGCTGCGGCGGCCTCCTCCGCCGTGTTCACCATGGGGACGATGATCGCCAGCGCGCCCGCGTCGAGCGACCGCCCGATCGCCGCCACGCTGTTCTCCGGCACCCGGGTGATGGCCACCGCGCCCCCGCCCTCGATCGCCATGAACAGGGCCGCCAGGTCTCGCGCGGTCGCCCCGCCGTGCTGCTGGTCCACCACGACCGCGTCCGCCCCGGACCCGGCAAGCATCTCGGCCACGACGACGTCCGGGACGGTGAGCCACGCCGCCAGCACGCTGCCGCCCCCTCGCCAGCGCTCGAGCAGGGGGTTGGGGGCGGGCGTGGCGTGCCGGATCGGCATCGGGTCGAGGGCATCGGTGGGACCGCCGGTCGCCATCGACCGCTACAGGATCTTGGAGAGGAAGTTCTTGGTCCGCTCGTGCTGAGGGCTCGTGAAGAAATGCTCGGGGGTGCCTTCCTCGATGATCTGCCCGTCGTCCATCATCACCACCCGGTCCGCCACCTCGCGGGCGAATCCCATCTCGTGGGTCACCACGATCATGGTCATCCCCTCGCGCGCCAGCTCCTTCATGACCTCCAGCACCTCCCCGATCATCTCGGGATCGAGCGCGCTGGTGGGCTCGTCGAAGAGCATGAGGGCGGGCTTCATGGCCAGGGCCCGGGCGATGGCCACGCGCTGCTGCTGGCCGCCCGAGAGCTGGGCCGGATAGACGTCGGCCTTCTGGGCCAGGCCGACCCGCGCGAGCAGGGCCTTGCCCATGTCGGTCGCCTCGGCCATGGGTGCCTTC
>JAJYEB010000139.1 GCA_021790375.1 Chloroflexota bacterium
GCCCCAGAGGAGGGCCACGATGCGGATGTGGGGCGGACGGTTCAGCGGGGAGACCGATCCGCTGATCGCGGAGGCGACGCGCTCGGTCGATGTCGACCGGGTGCTGGCGGTGGACGACATCGACGGGTCGATCGCCCACGTCGGCGGCCTCGAGCGTGCCGGGTTGCTCACCCGGGACGAGTCACGCACGCTGGTCGAGGGACTCCGGGCGCTGCGCGAGGAGGTTCGCGCCGGCACGTTCGCGTGGGATCCCGCCCTGGAGGACGTCCACCTCAACCTGGAGGCGGCCCTCACGGCGCGACTCGGCCCGGTGGCCGGCAAGCTGCACACCGGCAGGTCGCGGAACGACCAGGTCGCGCTCGATCTGCGGCTCTGGCTGCGCCGGACGATCCGGGAGCTGGACGCCGACATGGTCGGGCTCGAGCGGGCGCTCGTGGACAGGGCGGAACGGGACGGCGAGGCGATCCTCCCGGGCATGACCCACGTGCAGCCAGCGCAGCCGGTGCTGCTCGCCCACCACCTGCTCGCCTACGTCGAGATGCTGGAGCGCGACCGGGGCCGGCTGGCCGACTGCGCCCGGCGGGCGGATCGCTCGCCGCTGGGGGCGGGGGCGCTGGCGGGGGCTGGCTTCGCGCTCGACCGCGAGGCGACCGCGGCCGACCTGGGGTTCGCGGGCGTCACCGCCAACTCGCTCGACGCGGTGAGCGACCGCGATTTCGCGGTGGAGTTCCTGGCCGCCGCCGCACTGGCCATGGTGCATCTCTCCCGGCTGGCCGAGGAGCTGGTGTGGTGGTCCAACCCGGCCTTCGGCTGGGTGACGCTGGCGGATGCCCACGCCACCGGTTCGTCGATGATGCCGAACAAGAAGAACCCCGACCCGTGCGAGCTGGTCCGGGCCCGGACCGCCCGCGTGGCGGGCCACCTCTCCACGATGCTCGGCGTGCTCAAGGGGCTGCCGCTCGCGTACCAGCGCGACCTGCAGGAGGACAAGGGCCCCCTGTTCGACGGAGCCGCCGTCCTCGGTTCATCGCTGCGCGTGATGACGGCCGTGATGCTCGATCTCGCCTTCGATCCGGGCCGCATGCGCGAGGCGGCCCTGCGGGGCCACGTCACCGCCACGTCGGTCGCAGATGCGCTGGTGGAGCGCGGGCTGCCGTTCCGGGTCGCGCATCACGTGGCGGGCCGGCTGGTGGCGGAGGCCGAACGGCGCGGCTGCCGGCTGGACGAGCTCGACGACGACGCGTTCCGTGCGGCGCTTGGCGCAGAGGATGGGCCCGAGGCGCACCGCCTGGCCGACGAGGTCGGATCGGGGCTGGCCGGCGAGCTGCGGGAGGCGGCGACGCTCGAGGCCGCGGTCGCACGCCCCCGCGTGGTGGGCGGCACGGCGCCGGAGCGCGTGCACGACGCGATCGGGGCCGCCCGGAAGCGGCTGGACCACCTGGCTGGTTGACCCGACGCGGGTCACCGCACTCAGGGGACTGGCAGACCCCGCTCTGGGTGCGGCCGGCGCTCAGTCAGGCCGATCGGCCGCCCCAGTGTCGCCTGGCTTCCTCTTCCATCGCCTCGAGCCGGGTGTAGTAGTCCGGGAACTCCTTGAGGTGTGCGAGCGCGATCTTCCCGGTCGTGACGGGATCGTCCCCGGTCACATTCGTGGCCGGGTCGCGCAACCCGTGCTCGAGCTCCACGTCCATCCCGGCCCGGAACTGCTCCACGTCCCAGGCTGCCGACGACCAGTCGATGCCCAGTTGCTCGCCGATTTGACGGGCCTCCGCGCTGTTGAACCGGCGCGTTTCCATCGGTGCCACCTCGCTCCTCTCGCCGGTCACCCGTGACCACCAGGATGCGGTGTCGGCCCTGACATTGTCCGCCACCGGGCAACGAGCACCCGATGAACGCGGCCCGGCACGGTCGGTCGCGGTAACCGCCATGCCGGATGGCCCGGGCACCGAGTGCCGTCTGCGCCTGTGACATCTCAGCATTACTTGACACACTCCCGACTGAGATGTTGCTCCTGTCGGTGCTCACCGTGCTGCTGTTCGGGCTCTCGTTCCTGTCCGGCATGCTGGGGCTCGGGGTGGCGTTCGTCGCCGTGCCCGTCCTGGGACTCTTCGGCTTCGATCTGAAGGACGTCATCCAGCCCTGGACGCTGCTCCTCAACGGATTGACGGCGATCAGCGGCGCGATCGCCTTCTGGCGGGCCGGGATGGTCGACTGGCGCAGCGCGCTGCCGCTGGTCGTCATCGCCACGATCGGCGCACCGGTGGGAGTCTGGCTGCTGCAGTACGCCTCGACCGCGCAGGTCTGGTGGCTGTACGTGGCGGTGCTTGTCTTCCTTGCGATCCGCATGCTGCTGCCGCGCCGGCAGGCCAGTGAGGATCTGGCGTCGATCACGGACCGCTCGAGGGTCGAGGCTGGTGTCGCGGCCGCACCCATCTCGGTCTTTGCCGGCTTCCTCGGCGTGGGTCCCGGGTTTCTTCTCATGCCCACCCTGACGCTGGTGGGGTACTCGGCGCGCCTCGCGGCGGCCACCAACAGCGTCGCGGTGACGCTCCCGTCGTTCTCGGCGTTTGCCAGCCATCTTGGGACCGCGACGTTCGACTGGACGACGGTGATCGTAACGTCCATCGCTGCCGTCATCGGTGCCTGGCTGGGGGCCCGCTTCACGGCCGGCCAGGTCAAGAGCGCCACGCTCTCGCGCATCTTCGCGATCGCGCTGGTGGCCCTGGCCGTGCAGCGCGCCTGGATCCTGCTCTCATGAACGAAGGGCGCCGGCACGTACCGAGCCCGGCGTTGAGATGCGAACCGCTGGATGGCGCGCCCGTCCAGCACGTCCCGGCGAACCTGCCCGTCTGCCGCACGGACCTGCTCGTGCCGGACGTGAACCGGCCCTCCACCGTCGCAGCTCTGCTTGCCGATCGCACCCGCTCGACCATCCTCGCGATGCTGCGGGCGGGTCCGGCGTGCGTCTGCGAGATGGCCGCTGCACTCGGGGAGCGCCCCAACAACGTCAGCAACCACCTGGCGCGTCTCCGGGAGGCCGGCCTGGTCCGGGCCAGCCGGAACCCGCTGGATGCACGCTGGGTCTACTACGAGCGCGACGAGGCGGCCTGTGCCGCGGCCATGGCAGGCCTTCGCGCGCTGCTGGAGCCGCCGGCATGAGGCGGATCGAGGTACTGGGGCCCGGCTGCTACACCTGCTACCTCCTCGAGCAGGCGGTGCGCGAGGCCGTCGCGCTCGCCGGGGTCGAGGCGGAGGTGGTCAAGGTCACCGACTACGGCCGCATTCTCGCCCGCGGGGTCATCCATACCCCCGGGCTCGTCATCGACGGCCGCGTCGTGAGCGCCGGCCGCATTCCCACCCCCACCGCCATCGCGGCCTGGCTGACCGCCTGATCGCTGGCTGTTCACGAGTCGAACGCCGAGGAGCACCCGATGTCCCACCTTCGAACCTTCCAGGAGCACCTCAACCGCTGGATGCTCCTTTACGTGGCCCTGGCCATGGCCCTGGGCCTGCTCATCGGGTATCCGGCGGCGTCGGTCGCGAAGGCGGCCACCGCGGCCATCGGCGGACTCACCACGGTGGCGGTCTTCTTCATCGTCTACCCCATGATGGTCAACGTGCGCTTCGAGGCCCTGGCACGCGCCGGGCGCAACCTGCGCGCGGTGGGTCTCGCGCTGGTCTTCAACTTCCTCTGGGCGCCCCTCTTCGGCTGGCTCCTCTCGGCGCTCTTCATCCACGAGCCGCTGCTCGCCCTGGGCTTCATGCTGGTGATGGTGGTGCCGTGCTCGAGCATGGCCATCGGCTACACCGGTCTCGCCAAGGGCGATCTCGAGCTGGCCACCGTGATCGTGGCCCTGAGCTTCCTGCTCGCGATCGTGGCGGTGCCCGCCTGGATGGTGGTGTACGCCTCGAGCTACCACGTGCCGGTGCCCATCGGCGATCTCATCACCTCCATCCTGGAGGTGCTGGTGGCGCCCATGATCCTGGGCTACGCGACCCGCTGGGCGCTGCTGCGGCAACTCGGGCAGGCCGGCTTCGCTAAGCTGCAGCCGCTCTTCCCGGCCCTCTCGCTGCTCGCCATGTACGCCATCGTGTTCCTGATCTTCTTCGGCAAGGCCACCCTCATCGTCTCCAAGTGGAGCACCGTGCTGCTGCTCCTGGTGCCCAACGCGATCTTCATCGCCGTGACCCTGCTCCTCGTCACCTGGCTGGCCAGGCGCCTCGGGATGGGCTACGCCGAGAACATGGCGCTCGCCTTCAGCAGCACCGGCAAGAACAACGGCACCGCCATCGCCATCGCCAGCGCGGCTTTCTCGCCGCTCGTCGCCATCCCGGCCGCCACCATGCCGATCTTCCAGATCCTGCTGATGGTCTTCTACCTGCGTTCGGCGGACCGGGTGCGGGCCTACTTTGCGGGACGGCGGGCAGCCCCAGTGGCGGCGCCCGATCCCACCGCCTGAGCCCTGCAGGGCACGTGACACCGGAGGGAGACACCAACATGACCGCCCCCGCCCCCGCCCACGCCCAGCCACAGGTCCTCTCGGCGTCCTGAGCGCGCGCGAGGGGCGGGCACCGCCGGGCCGCCGGTCCCCGTCCGGTCCTACGTGGCGTGGAGGCCGAGCCGGCCGAAGAGACGCAGCTTGAACCAGTCGATCAGCACCGCCCAGAGCCCCACGGCCACCAGCACCACGGCCACCAGCACGGGGCTGAGGGCCGCCATCAGCCACCCGGCACTTGCCAGGACCGCCACGGTCACGACGGCCCCCGCCGAGGCCGCCATGAGCCAGGGTCCGGGCCGCGAGCTCCAGATGCGACGCGGCTCCCGGACCAGGTAGACGGTCGCCTGGCTGCCGAACGCGAGGGTCACGAAGGCGAGCGTCTGGAGCCGGTCTGCGCCCAGGTCGAGGACGGCGCCGCCTGCCCAGAAGACGGCGAGCGTGAGGGCGAGCGAGGGGAGCGCGACTCCCAGCGCCCCCAGCAGGAGCGGCCGCACGTGCCAGCGGTTCGGGCGCTGCGACGAGGGCGCCCGGTCGGTGGTGATGGCCATCGTGGCGAAATCGTTGGCGAAGAGCAGCAGCACCATCAGCAGCGGGCTCAGCGCGATGCGGCCGGTGACCAGAAACACCAGGCTCAGGAAGACCGGCACCTCGAGCTTCTTGATGCTCGAGTTCAACGCGTAGGTGAGCATGCGCTGGTAGATCCGCCGGCTGAGCTCGATGGCGGCCACCACATCCCCCAGGCCCGGCTGCGTCAGCACGATGCTGGCTGCCGCGCGGGCCACATCGGTCGCGCTCGCCACCGCGATCCCGACCTCCGCCTGCTTGAGAGCGGGAGCGTCGTTGACCCCGTCGCCCGTCATGCCCACCACGTGGCCCTGCTCCTGCAGCCGGCGCACCAGGTTGAACTTGTCCTCGGGCAGCACGTCCGCCAGCACCGCGCAGTCCGGCGACAGGGCACGATCCCGGATCTCGGTGGCGTCGCAGGTGGCCCCGGCAAGGCCCACCTGCGCGGCCACGGCGCGCGCGGTGGGCAGCGTGTCCCCGGTGATCATGATCACCCGCAGCCCGAGTCGCTGCAGATCCGCGACGAGGCCGGCGGACTCCGGGCGAGGTGGGTCCTGCAGGCCGACAAGACCGGCCAGACG
>JAJYEB010000140.1 GCA_021790375.1 Chloroflexota bacterium
CGTTCCGGGGTGACGGAACGCTGGCCGCATGGCTGGCGCGCATCGCCGTGCGACAGGCTCTCCGTGCGGCCACGCGCCGGCGCGAGTCCGTGCCCATCGACGGGGAGGCCGGCGTGGCCCTCGCGTCGGGCATCGGGGATCCGCTCGGGGACGCGCTGGACGCGGAGCGAGGGCGCCTGGTCCGGGCCGCGGTCGCCGGGCTGCCGGAGCCGTACCGGGAGATCGTCGCGCTGCGCTTCTTCGCCGAGCTGTCGCTCGTGGAGATCGCGCAGGCGACTGATCGCCCGATCGGGACCGTCAAGTCCTACCTGCACCGGGGCCTCGAGCGACTGCGCGATCGGCTGGGCGTGGAGGTGGCCGCATGACGGGCGATCGTCCGGGCCTGGACGGCGACGGGCTCGACGATGCGGGACTTCGGGCCGTCGCGTCGGCACTCGATCGCTACGCGGCCGCAGCCTCGCCGGCGGTCCCGGAGGCGCTCACGAGCCGGATCCTGGCGGCGGTGGCGATCGAGGCGCCACCGTCTCCGGTGCGGCGGGTGGTGGACGCTGCCGCACCCTCCCGCTGGTCCGCGCTCCCCGCCGCGCTCCGGGACCTGGTCGCCGTGGCGCTGGGCGTCGGACGCCCCGTCGCCGCGACGATCCGCGCAGAGGCCGTCGCCCTGGTGCTCGTGCTTGCGCTCATCGCGGTCGCGGGTGGCACACTCGCCGCCGGAGGGGCGGGTGCGCTCCTCACCGTGCTGACTGCGCCGCGTCCCGGCCCTGCGGCGCCCGCGGTGGTCGGTCCACCCACCGCCGCGCCGAGCGGGACTCCGGAACGGTCGGCGCCTTCGACGGCCCCTTCGCCCGCCGCGTCGCCTCGCGCGACCGCTCGCCCTGAAGGATCACATGCCGGCGCCGGGGCGGCACGTTCGCCCGCTCCCGCCCTGGCGCCCGCGGCGACGCCGGCACCCGGGCGAGTGGAGCCCGGCGCGACGCCGCCGACGACCCGTGAGCCGGGTGCGTCGCCGGCGCCCGGCGCCTCGGCGGAACCTTCGGGGGAGCCGCCGGACGCGTCGGCGTCACCGGGCGACGGGGAAGCGAGCCCGTCGCCGGAGGCCACGCCGGGTTCCTGACCCGGCTGCACGGCGGGCTTGCCGGTCCGCTCCCCGGAGCACCCGACTTGCCGCGCCGTGGCCGGCCCGGTACGCTGCGTCGCGGATGATCGTGGTACTCGGCCGGCCGCTCGCGGCCCGGCCTCCGTTGATGGGTGGCCCCGCGGCCGTGGTCCCGGGCGGCCTGTGCGTGGCCATCGCGCGCGCGGCCGTCGCGGCGGGCGCGGCCGTCGAGCTCGTCGGCTCGATCGCCGACGACGCGACCGGCGACGCCATGGTCCTCGAGCTCGCCCGTGCCGGCATCGGCCACGCGGCGCTGCTCCGCGTTCCGGTTTCGCCGGAACCCGACGGGCACGGAGCCGGCAGCTCCCGGCCGCGGCTGGACGACGGCGACGTGCAGCTCGGGCTCGGCTACCTGCTGGAGTTCGACGTGCTGCTGCTCGCGGAGCCGCTGGACCCGCCCGCCGAGGCGGCGGCGCTCGATGCCGCGGCGTTCCGGGGTGCGCAGGTCGTGGCCGTGCTGCCGCGCGGCGTCTCGCCCAGTGACCGTCTCGCGGCCGGAGCCACCGTGCTGGAGGCACCGGACGAGGACGGTGGGGCATTCGCCTGGATGATCGGCCGCTTCGCCGCGGAGCTCGATCGCGGCGCCGCGCCCGCGGACGGGTTCACGCGCGCGGCGGCGGCCACCGGCTGGGAACGACGGCCGTGACGCGTCCCGCGCTCGCCGCCGTGGCCACGCCGGCGGCGCTGGAGCAGGCCTCGACCGTTCCGGGACCCACGGGCAGGTCCGTCGTGAGGCCGGCATCCGCGGCATCACCGGGTCCGGGATCGGGCCCGCGCGCGCGCCGAAGCCGGGACTCCCGTCCCGGCGGGGCGCTCACCGGCGACGGGACCCTCGCCGCGCTGGTCGAGGCCGTCGGCGCATGGCTGAGGACGCCGACCCCGCCCGAACGCCGCCGCCTGTCGAACGACCTCGCTGCGTACGCCGAGGCGCACGGCCTCGCCGGACTGCGCCTCGTGCTGCGGCCGCCGCTGCCCGCGGTGGAGCTGGGGACCGGGTCGCTGCGCCGGCTCCCGTCCCGGGATCGCATGTCGCGCCTGGAACGCCGCCTGCTGGAATCCGCCGATGGTTCCGGAGGGCTCGGCGAGGTAGTGGTGGACGGGTCCCGCGATGCCGCAACCGCGACCGCCAGGATCCTGGAGCTTGCCGCGTCGCGCGCCCGTGCCCTCGCGAGGGCGCGCGCGGGCGAGGAGGAGCTCGCGGCGCTCGACGAGGCGACGCGCGGGATCGCCGGCGTCCTTTCAGCGGAGCGCGTGCTGCAGCAGATCGTGGACAACGTCCGCCGGCTCGTGGGCGCCAGGTTCGCCGCGCTCGGCATCGTCAACGAGCAGCGCCAGATCGATCCCTTCATCACCAGCGGGCTGAGCCGCGCGGAGCGGGATCGGATCGGGCCTCCGCCGCGCGGACACGGTCTCCTCGGCCTGATCATGGAGGAGGGCCGGGCGATCCGGGTGCCGGAGATCCGGGGTCACCCTCGCAGCGTCGGCTTCCCCCCGAATCATCCCCCGATGCGCTCGCTGCTCGGGGTGCCCATCTCCGTGCGGGGCCGCGTGCTGGGCAACCTGTACCTGACCGACAAGGAGGACGGCGCCCCGTTCACGGACAAGGACCAGCGACTCGTCGAGCTGTTCGCCGCGCACGCCGGGATCGCCATGGAGAACGCCCGCCTGCACGAGCAGGAGCAGCGCCTGGCGATCCTGGAGGAGCGCCAGCGAATCGGCCGCGACCTGCACGACGGCGTGATCCAGAGCATCTACGCGGTCGGGCTCATGCTCGACGATGCCCTCGAGGTGGTGCCGACGGATCCCGCGGGTGCGTCCGAGAAGATCGAGCACGCCATCGAGTCGATCAACCTGACCATCCGCGACATCCGCAACTTCATCTTCGGCCTGCGGCCCGAGCCGCTCGACCAGGCGGGGCTGGTCGAGGCGCTGGCGGCGATGGCCGAGGAGTTCCGGGTCAACACCATGATCGACATCGCGCTGGAGGTGAACGGGCCGGCCGATTTCGAGATGCCGGCGGACGACACGATGCAGATGCTGCACCTCACCCGGGAAGCGCTCAGCAACGTGGCGCGACATGCGCGTGCGACACATGCCGAGATCCGCCTCGTGGCGAACGAGCGTGCGCTCGAGCTCGCCATCGTCGATGATGGCGTCGGATTCGACCCGACCGCGCGGCGCGGCCCGGGTCACATGGGCCTCGGCAACATGCGAACGCGGGCGGCCGAGCTCGGCGGCGAACTCCTGGTGGAGAGTGGCGTCGGGCGCGGGACCCGGGTGGCGGTCCGGGTGCCGCTCGGGGGAGCCGCGCCCGGCGTGGCATGAGAGGGATCGGAGGAAGACCGTGACAGAGGGACCGACCAGCAGGCCGCTGCGACTGCTGGTGGTGGACGATCACGAGGTCGTGCGGCAGGGGCTCGTCTCGCTGCTCGAGCGACGGGAAGGGTTCCAGGTCGTCGCGCAGGCCGGGACCGTGGCGGAGGCCATCGAGGCGGCGCACAAGTATCAGCCCGACCTCATCGTGATGGACGTCCGCCTCCCGGACGGGTCCGGGATCGAGGCCTGCCGCGAGATCCGGTCCGAGCAACCACAGACCCGGGTGGTGATCCTCACCAGCTATCCGGACGAGGAGGCCGTCTTCGCCTCGATCGTGGCGGGCGCCAGCGGATACCTGCTGAAGCAGATCCGCGGGCGGGACCTGGTCGCGGCGCTGGAGGCGGTGGGACGCGGCGAGTCCCTGCTCGATCCGGCGGTGACCGAGAAGGTCCTCGACCGCGTGCGCCGCATCGCCAGCGGCACCTACACGGACGAGCTGGCCCAGCTCACGCGCCAGGAGCAGAAGATCCTGCTGCTGATCGCCGAGGGGAAGACCAACAAGGAGATCGCGGCGGAGATCTTCCTCTCGGACAAGACCGTCAAGAACTACGTGAGCTCGATCCTGGCCAAGCTGAACCTGCAGCGACGCTCCCAGGCGGCCGCCTTCGTCGCGCGCCACCGGCTGCCCGGGGCCGAGTAGACCCCGAACCGGGCGCGGGGTGGCGCGACCCAGCGGGGCCGCCCGGCGGCGCGACGAGGGAGTTCCGCGAGCGAGCGGGCGGGGCCGCCGGCATGAGTCCTACGGCCCATCGTCGCGGCGCGGTTTGGACCGTTACCCGGGTCGTCACCCGGCATACCCTCGTGCCATGCGCATCGTGACGCCCGCGGAAGCCGTGGCCGGGATCCGGTCCGGCGACCAGATCTTCATCCAGGCCGAAGCCGCCACCCCCAGCGAACTCCTCGACGCGCTGGTGGCCCGGGCGGCCGAGCTCGTGGACGTGAAGATCGTCCACCTGCATGCCGAGGGACCCGCCCCGCACCT
Organism: Chloroflexota bacterium; assembly: GCA_021790375.1. Lineage (GTDB taxonomy): Bacteria > Chloroflexota > Limnocylindria > Limnocylindrales > CSP1-4 > JAJYNJ01. The sequence goes on from JAJYEB010000140.1 coordinate 4,515, forward strand.
TGCCCCCGAGATGGAGGGCCACTTCCTGCACCGGGCCCTGTTCATCGGCCCGAACGCGCGCCGGGCAGTGAGCGAGGGGCGTGCGGAGTACGTCCCGGTCTTCCTGTCCGACGTGCCGCAGCTGTTCACGCGCGGGCTGATGCCGCTCGACGCCGTGTTCATCAACGTGACGCCGCCCGACGCGCACGGGTTCTGCTCGCTGGGCACATCGGTGGACGCGACCCTGGCCGCGGTGCGGGCCGCGCGCACCGTCATCGCGGAGATCAACTCCGCCATGCCGCGCACGCTCGGGAGCAGCTTCCTCCACCAGTCCGAGATCGACCTGGCGATCGAGGTTCACCGGCCGCCGTACGTGCACGACACCGGCACGCCCGGTGAGATCGAGCAGCGGATCGCCGGCTACGTGGCCGACCTGATCCCGGACGGCGCCACCCTGCAGATGGGGATCGGGGCGATTCCCAGCGCGGTGGGGATGGCCCTCCGGGACAAGCGGGACCTGGGCGTGCACACCGAGATGTTCACCGACGGGGTGGTCGACCTGGTCGAGGCGGGCGTGATCACGGGCGCCCGCAAGGAGCTCGACCGGGGCAAGCTGGTGGCGACGTTCGTGATGGGGACGCAGCGCCTCTACGATTTCGTGAACGACAACCCGATGGTGGAGATGCGGGAGGTCGAGTACACCAACGACACCGCGGTCATCCGGCGGTTCCGGCGCATGTGCGCGATCAACTCGGCGATCGAGGTCGACCTGACCGGCCAGGTGTGCGCGGATTCGATCGGCTGGCGGCTCTACAGCGGCGTCGGCGGCCAGATGGACTTCATCCGGGGGGCGGCGCTGGCGGAGGAGGGGCGGGCGATCATCGCCCTGCCCTCCACCACGTCGGACGGGCGGACGTCGCGCATCGTGTGCACCCTCAAGGAGGGCGCGGGGGTGGTGACCACGCGCGCTCACGTCCAGACGATCGTCACGGAGTTCGGGGTCGCCGAACTCCACGGACGGAGCGTCGCCGAGCGGGCGCGCGCGCTGACGGCCA
>JAJYEB010000141.1 GCA_021790375.1 Chloroflexota bacterium
GCAGGTGGCGGTGATCACGGGGGAGGGGAGCGGCGCCGCCGGCCGGCCGGCCACGTCCGGTCCGGGGTTCCGCTGCGCGGCCAACGAGCATCTGCCGTGCGCGTGGGGAGCCACCAAGGTCGTGCTCGGGCTCGCGGCCATCCCGGTCGAGCGACGCGCACCGGGCGTCAGGCGCGCACTGGACGCCGGCGTGGAGTTCCTGCTCGGCTGCGACCCCTCGACGGCCGCGTACCCGATGCCCTCGCGCGCCAGCAGGCCCAACGGTTCCTGGTTCCGGCCGGGGTTCCCGTCGGGGTACGTCGCGGACGTGCTGCAGGTGATCGAGGCCGTGTGCGACGCGGGCGCCGCCGGCGATCCCCGGCTCGAGCCGGCGATGGAATGGCTGCTGGGGCTGCAGGACGATCGCGGGCGGTGGGCGAACCGGTACGCCTACCAGGGCAAGCTGGTGCGTGACATCGACGTCCCGGATGCACCCAGCCGGTGGGTCACGCTGCGTGCGTGCCGCGTGCTCAGGGCGGTGGCCGAGGCCCACGGCGCCACGGTGACCGGCGCGCGCGAAGCCCTGGGCGCCACCGTGACCGGGGCCCACGGGGCCCGGGATGCCTGACCGCTACGGGATGGTCGTGGGAGTGTTCAGGCCGCTGTAGGCGTGCAGCCCCGAGAAGTACAGGTTTCCGAAGAACGTGAAGAGGATGGCCCCGAACCCGATCACGAGGATCAGCGCCGCCGGGCGGCCCGCCCATCCCCGCTGGTTCCGCGCGTGCAGGTACACGGCGTAGATCAGCCAGGTCACCAGCGCGGAGGTCTCCTTGGGGTCCCAGCTCCAGTAGCTGCCCCACGCGATCGAGGCCCAGTACGAGCCCAGGATGATCATCGTGGCAAAGATCGGGAAGCCGATGATCACGGCCCGGTATGCCACGGCATCCAGGACCCGATGCGAGGGCAGCCAGGTGTACCGGTCGCCCGTCCCCTGGAGCAGGTAGCCCACGGCAGCGGCGAAGCTGGTCGCAAAGATGCCGTAGCTGATCATTGCCATGGCCACGTGGATGGTGAGGAGCGGCGCGTTGTCGAGGGCCGGCACGAGCGGCTCGATGGTGGCGGGCAGCGTTGCCGCATAGCCGACCAGGAAGAGCGCGACGCCGAGCGGAAGGAACCCGAGCGCCCGGATCGGGTAGCGGCGCTGGAGGAACAGGTAGCCGCCCGTGATCCCCCAGCTGAACGCCACCGAGAACTCGTACATGTTGCCCCACGGACCGCGCCCCACGATGATGGCGCGCAGGAGCATGGACAGTCCGATGAGCACCCATGCGACCCACGCCCCGGTCATGGCGATCCCGATCACGGGCGTGCTCATCCCGACATCGTCCGGGTGGTCCTCGCCGGCGGCGGTGAGATCCGCGGCCCCGGGACCCGCGGATCGCCGGCCCGCCGCGCCGCCGCCCAGGTCGACCGTTCCGGTCCCGGCACCCGCACCGGCGAGCGTCGTCGTGGGAACCAGCACGGCGAGCGACCGGCGACCGGCCGCCAGCATCGCCGTGTGTGCGACGTGGAAGACGAACGCAAAGACGAGCGCCAGCCCACCGCCGGTGAAGAGATAGAGGGACATCTGAGCCACGGGTGGCCTCCTGTGGTGGCGCGCCGCGCCAGGGGTCAGGCTGCGGCGGCACCGCCCGGAGGCGGTCCGCCGTGTGCCGCCGCGACGAGTGCCGGCAGTTCCCCGAGGACGTATCGGGTACCGCAGGCGGGGCAGACCTGGCGTGCCGCCAGCCGGACGGTTCCATCCACCGGGCAACGCACCTCGAGGTCGCGCCCGCACGCCGAGCAACGGGTGTCCCGTGGCGCGAAGGCGAGAGCGTCGTGCGGACAGTAGGGCACGTTCGCCGGGACGACGGGCATGCCCAGCGCGTTGCGCTCGACGGGCCGGACCTCGATCGTCGCCAGCCGGACGCGGCCCCTCCGCCGCCGGACGGCCTCGACCCCCCAGCCGAGGACGACCAGGGTCAGGATGGGACCCACCACGCCGATGACCAGCAGGATCGGCAGGACGGCGATGATGGTGCCCCAGTCGGGGATGATGACCTTGCTGAGGAACTGCAGGAACTGCGTCCAGAGGCCCGTCATGGCCCGCAATCATAGCCACATGTGCCGGCAGGCGGGCCGGATGGCCCGGGCCGAACGGCAGGGGCACTCCCCGCTCGTTCCGGTCGGCATCGCGTGGAGCGGGTCGCCGGCCAGCTCGCAGCGAGGACAGAGTCGGGGCGGGCTACCATGGCCCGGACACCCACGCCCGGGGAGGCACTGGATGAGCGAGCACCCGCGAGAGGGCGAGATGGCGCGGCTCGATGCGCCGGGACCGGATCAGGCACCCGGCGGAGCGGATCTCGCGGCCCCGGGACCGGATCAGGCCCAGGGCACGTTCTGGACCAGGCTGCACGCGACCGTCCGCCAGGCCGTTGTCGGCGAGGACGAGCCCCTGCGGCTTCTGGCGGTCGCCCTGATCGCCGAGGGCCACGCGCTCATCGAGGACGTGCCCGGCGTCGGGAAGACGCTCCTCGCCCACGCGTTCGCCCGCGCGCTCGGCCTCGAGTTCGCGCGCATCCAGGGGACGCCGGATCTCCTTCCCACGGACGTGACCGGCACCTCGATCCTCGACGGCGGGCGCCTGCGGTTCATCCCCGGCCCGGTCTTCACCAACGTCCTGCTGGTCGACGAGATCAACCGAGCAACCCCCCGCACCCAGTCGGCGCTGCTCGAGGCGATGCAGGAACGGCAGGTGTCCATCGAGGGTGCCACGCGCCCGTTGCCGGCCCCATTCGTGCTGCTGGCCACCCAGAACCCGATCGAGCTCGAGGGGACGTTCGCGCTGCCGGAGGCCCAGCTCGACCGGTTCATGGTGAGGATCCGGATGGGATACCCGGACGAGGCCGGGGAGCGGGCGATCGCGCGCCGGTACCGGGAGGGCCCGGAGCCGCTGGAGCGGGTCCGCCCGATCGTTGGCCGGGAGGGGATCGCCGAGCTCCGGGAAGCCGCGCGGGCCGTACGCGTCGCCGACGAGGTCGAGCGCTACGTGGTGGCGCTGACCCGCGCCACCCGCCAGCACCCGGACGTACAGCTCGGGGCCAGCCCCCGGGCGAGCATGTCGCTGTACCGGGCCACCCAGGCATGGGCGCTGCTCGACGGCCGCGACTTCGCGCTCCCCGACGACGTGCAGGCGGTTGCGCCGTCGGTGCTCGGTCACCGCCTCCTGCTCGACATCGACCGTCAACTCCGCGGGGCCACCGTGGACCGGATCGTCGAGGAGGTGCTGCGTTCGGTGCCGGTCCCGATCGAGCGTCCATGAACGGCCAGGCGTGGCTGGGGCTCGGGCTCGCGGCGCTGGGCGCGGTGGCCGGGGCACCCTCCCTGGTGCTGGTCGGCGTCCTCGTGGTGCTGGTCGCGATCCTGCGGCGGCTCTGGTCGCGGTTCGGCCTTCGCGGCGTGGTGTACGAACGGGTGCTGGGCACGGACCGGGCGGTCTGGGGCGACGAGTTCCCGCTCGACGTCGTGATCTGGAACCGGAAGCCGCTGCCGCTGCCGTGGCTGCGCGCGGAGGACTTCGTCCCCGAGGAGATGACGCTCCGCGAGCGCTCGCTCGTCCGGGCCGACCGCCCGGGCCTGGCGATCCTGGACAACACCTGGTCGCTGGCCTGGTACGAGCGAGTGGTCCGGCACCTCCACGTGGTCGCCGACCGGCGCGGGGTGTTCCGGCTCGACGCCGTTCGCCTGCGGGTCGCGGACCTCTTCGCCCGCGAGACCGCCGAGGAGGAGCGGTCGTACCCGGCGACCTACGTCGTGCGGCCGCGGACCGTGCCCGTGCGGGCACGACTCACGGCACGCGCCTCGCTCGGGGACCGGCTGGCACACACGAGCCTCTTCAGGGATCCCGCGCTGTTCGCCGGCGTGCGGCCGTACCAGCCGGGCGATCCGCTCCGGCAGGTGCACTGGCGGGCCACCGCGCGGACCGGGCGGACCGTCGTCAAGCGGTTCGACCCGTCGCGCCAGCGGGAACTGCTGCTGGCGGTCGACATCCAGACCGTGGAGGGACCGCACTGGCTGATGGCCTACGACGAGCAGCTCCTGGAGGGGCTGTGCGTCGCCGCCGCCTCCCTGGCACGGCAGACGCTCGCCGAGGGCGCCGAGTGCGGTCTCATGGCGGCCGCGTACGCGGGGACCCCGCAGCCTTTCGTCTGGATCCCGCCTTCGGCGGGACCGGGCCAGCTGGGCCGGATCACCGACGCGCTGGCGCGGCTGAGCCCCGGGGCCTCCGCTCCCTACGAGCACGTGCTGGCGTCGCTGCCGCGCCGGGTGGGCGCCGGCGCGACGGTGGTGGCGCTGTCGTCGCGCCAGCCCGCATCCTTCCTCGGAGTCCTGCGACGGCTCGCACGGACCGGGTACGCGATCCAGCTGGTGACGATGGGCCCCGACGCGGGAACGCACGCGGCGGTTGCGCGCGCGAGCGGCATTCCGGCTCGCACGGCCGAGCTCCGACCGGACTGGCGGACGAGCGATGCGCTGGTCGTCGGCGCTTGACGCGCTGCCGATCGCCCTCGACGCCGTCGTCGAAGGCGCCTGGCTCGCCATCGCGTACCTGGTGCTGCAGGTGCTGGGGGCTCACGGGCCGATCCTGCTCGGGCCGATCCAGTTCGCGGCGCTTGCCGCGGTCGGGGTGCTGCTCGGCCGGGGCGCGCTGCCGTGGACGGGTGGTGGTGGCGCGGTGGCGGTGGTCGCGGTCGCCGCGGCGCTTGCCGGCTGGCTGCTCGCTCCCGACGTGCGCGACGCGCTGCTTGCCAACGACCTCAACCGGGCACTCGGGTATCACACGGGCGGCTGGCTTGCCGGCGTCGCAGTGGTGCGTGGCGCGATTCACGGAGAGTCGTACGAGGATGACGAGGTGGTGTCGCGCCTCCTCACGTGGGCGCTCCCCGCGCTCGCCGTGCCGTGGCTGCTGGCGCAGGCGGCCACGCCCGGCGCGCGCGCGGCGTTCGCCGAGCCCGCGTTCATCGCGACGCTGACGTTCGCGGTGACGGCGCTCCTCTCGCTCGCCGTCGCCCGGCTCGATGCGCTGGGTGCCGGATCGGGCCTTGACTGGCGCCGCAACCGATCGTGGCTGCTGGTCCTCGGGCTCATCGTGGCCGGCACGGTGCTGGTGGGCCTGCCGCTGGCGGCTGCGCTGGGGGTGCCGCTCGAAGCCGCCGTCATGGGGGCGCTCGGACCGCTGTGGATCGCCTTCGCCGTGGCGATCTCGGTGCTGGCGATCCCGGCGGGACTGCTCGCTGCGGGGTTGGTGGCGCTGTTCCGGGCGATTCTCCACCCGGTCCAGTCGCCGTCCGTGCAGGCCCCGGCCCCTGCGGCGGTGCAGAACGCCCAGCTGACGCCGGGATCCGGCCTGGTCTTCACCGTCGCCGTCGTCGTCGCGATCCTCGGCGTCCTCGCGCTGGTCGCCTGGCGGCTCTGGCCCGGGCGCGGACCGCAGCGCCGTGTCGATGACGAGGAA
>JAJYEB010000142.1 GCA_021790375.1 Chloroflexota bacterium
GGGCCAGCTCCGACTCGATCTCGTCCACCGAACCCGCCCGGGAATCCCAGTGGTGCTGGGCGCCGGGGGTCGCCGGCAGGATGGGCGCCGCATCGGGGCCGGCGATGCGACCCTTCCCCGGGCGGTGGGCGCGACCCGCGCTATCCGTCGCGCGACGCCCGGCGGCCGCCCCTGCCCGCCGGGGGCGGGCAGGTCCTCCGCTGCCGGCAGCGGGCGGGGTGCCCGAGTCGTCCGCCATGGATCAGAGCCTCCGCCACCGTCGGCCGTCCCGTTCGATCAGCCGGTCCGCCTCCTCGGGGCCCCAGGAACCCGCGGCGTAGTTCGGGAACGCCGGCCGCTGGCCGCCCTGGTCCCATGCCTCCCACGCCCGGTCGATCGGGGTCACCACGGCCCAGGCGGCCTCCACCTCGTCGGCGCGCGTGAAGAGCGAGGCGTCGCCGAGCATCGCGTCGAGCAGCAGCGTCTCGTACGCCTCCGGCGCGTCGCTCACGAACGACGACCCGTAGGTGAAGTCCATGTTCACACTGCGGACGTCCAGCCCCAGGCCGGGAACCTTCGCGACGAAGCGCAGCAGTATTCCCTCGTCGGGCTGGATTCGAAGCGCCAGCAGGTTCGGCTCGGGATCCGCGCGAAGCCCCTTGAACAGCGCGAGCGGCGGCTGCTTGAACTGGACCGAGATCTCGGTCGCCGGCTTCGCGAGCCGCTTGCCCGTCCGCAGGTAGAACGGTACGTCGGCCCAGCGCCAGTTCTGAACATGGAGCTTGAGCGCCACGAACGTCTCGCGGGTGGAGTCCTTCGCGACCTTGGGCTCCTCCCGGTAGCCGGGGACCGGCTTGCCGCCGACCCACCCCGGCCCGTACTGGCCGCGCACCACGTCACGCGTGATGCGCTCCTCCGTCCAGTCGGCGTCGATGGCACGCAGCACCCGGAGCTTCTCGTTGCGCAGGTCGTCGGCGTCGAACGCGATCGGCGGCTCCATCGCGACCAGGCTGAGCAGCTGCATCATGTGGTTCTGGAGGATGTCGCGCGTCGCGCCGGCCTCCTCGTAGAACGGGCCGCGCCCCTCCACGCCGAGCGATTCGGCCACCGTGATCTGCACGTGGTCCACGTACCGGCGGTTCCAGATCGGCTCGAAGATCCCGTTGCCGAACCGGAAGACCAGCAGGTTCCGCACCGTCTCCTTGCCCAGGTAGTGGTCGATGCGGTAGACCTGCGACTCGCGGAACACGCGCTGGACGTCCCGGTTCAGCTGGCGGGCGGAGTCGAGGTCCTGGCCGAACGGCTTCTCGATCACGATCCGCGACCAGCCGTGCGTGCGGCCCTCGGCATCCAGCGACGCGTGGCCCAGCTGCTCGATGATGGTGGGCCCGAGGCTGGGCGGGGTGGCCAGGTAGAACAGGCGGTTGTCGCGGGTGCCGCGCGAGGCGGAGAGCTCGTCGAGGCGCTGGCTGAGCCGCCTGTATGCCTCGGGCTCGTGGAACTCGCCCTGCTGGTAGAAGATCCCGGCCGCGAAATCGTCCCAGATCGCGTCCTGGAGCGGCACCCGCGAGTGCTGCGACACGGCCTCCTTGAGGTCGACGCGGAACTGCTCGTCCGTGTAGGGGCGGCGCGCGAACCCGACGATGGTGGTCTCGGGCGGCAGGAGCCCCACGCGCCGCAGGTTGTACAGCGCGGGGAGGATCTTGCGGTGCGTCAGGTCGCCCGTGGCGCCGAACACCACGATGCAAGCAGGTTCCGGCACCTTCTCGAGCCGCAGGCCGGCGCGGAGCGGGTTGGCCTGCGGGCGTGCCGTGCCCGTGCGCGTTACGGTCGCCGCGCGGCGCGCCATGTCACGCGGCCCTCTGCGCGCCGGGCGTCACGAGAGTGCCCGTTCCAGGGCGTCGCGCAGGGCGGCGAGCCCCGTCGCCGGGTCGGCCGAGCAGTCGACCCGCAGCACCGGCAGGTCGTGGGCCTCCAGCGCCTGGAAGTCGCCGATGGCCTGCGCGTCGATCAGGGTGCCGAAGGTGTGAGCGGCGCCCGGGATGGGAAGGTCGCGCGGATGGCCGGCGACCACCTGCAGGAACCACCCGATGGGCGCCCCGCCCTTGTGGAGCTGCCCGGTCGAGTGCAGGAAGCGGGGACCGTAGCCCAGCGTGGTCGCGCGGCGCGTCCGATCGCGGAGCAGCGCACGGATCGCCTGCAGTGCCTCGGTGCGCTCCGCGCTGGGCGCCATGTACGCCTGGATCGCGAGGTAGCCCGACGGCCGCACGCGGGCCAGGTGCCGCCGCAGCTCTCCCTCCACCGTGCCGTTTCCCTCGGCCAGGCGGAGCGCGGCGTCGCCGACGAGCGTCAGCGGACCCTCGCTTGCCAGCGGATCGAGCGCGGGCAGGTGCCCGTGCTCGTGGTACCCGGCGAGCACGCGCTTCGTGTTCTCCTTCGACTCGGTCACATTCGGCTCGTCGAACGGGTCGATGCCCAGCACGGCGCCGGCGACGGCGGTGGCGAACTCCCAGCGGAAGAACTCGCCGCCGAGCCCCAGGTCGGGGTCGACCTCGATCTCGATGAGAGGGTGTCCCGCGGCGACCAGCTCCTGGACCAGCCCATCGCTGGCCTCGCGCCAGCCCGTGCTGCCCGCCAGGAGCAGCCGCACGAAGACGCGGTCGGGGCCGTAAACCGCGGCGGACCCGACCGGCTCGCGGTCGACGGGCACGATGCCCACGCCGTGCTTCCCGGTGCTCTCCGCGATCAGCTGCTCGGCCCATGCACCGAACGGGGCGACGGCCGGGTCGGCGAGGAAGGTCAGCTTGTCGCGCCCGGCCTTCGCCAGGGCGCCGAGCGTCACGCCGAGAGCCAGGCCCGGGTTCCCGGCGCCCTCGTCCCGGCAGCGCTGCGCCATGCGGACGCCCTGCTCGAGCATCCGCCCCAGGTCGATCCCCAGGAGCGCCGCGGGCACGCAGCCCACGTAGGTCAGCGCGCTGTACCGGCCGCCGATGTCGGTCGGGTTCAGGAACACCTCGCGGAACTCGTTGTAGTGGGGGATGGACTCCATGCTCCGGCCGGGATCGGTGATCGCCGCGAAGTGGAGCTCGGGCCACGCAATCCCCCGCCCGTGGGTCTCCTGGTCCCAGAACGAGGCCAGGAAGCTCAGCGTCTCGGTGGTGGTGCCGGACTTCGTCGAGATCAGGTAGAGGGTCGTCGCGGGGTCGAACGACTCGCGGGTCCAGCGCACCGCGTCCGGGTCGGTCGAGTCGAGGACGTGCACCGGGGTGCCGCCCTCCGCCGCCACGCCGTACACCGCGGCCAGCACGTCGGGAGCCAGGGAGCTGCCGCCCATCCCGCAGAGGACCGCCTGGGTGAACCCCTGCTCGCGGATCCCGTCGGCGAAGGCCCGCAGCTCGTCGACATCCTCCAGGAACGCCTCGGGCGCGTGCAGCCAGCCCAGGCGGTTCAGGATCTTCGCCCGCACGGGCTCGTCGGGCGACCAGAGCGACGCGTCCTTGGCCCAGATCCGCCCGACCCACCCCTCGGCCAGCGCGCGCTGCATCGCCGAGTCGACGCCGCCCCGCAGCTCCTCGGGCAGCGAGACGCCAGAAGCGGACAGCCTGCCGGTCATCGTGCTCCTCCCTGTCCCCGCATCTCCCGCACCGCCGTCACTGCGCCGAGCCGTGCGACGCGGGGCCGGCCGGCCTCGACGCGACGACGCCGCGGGTGCGCCCCTCGAGGACGCCCTCCGCGACCTGGACGAGGTGATCGGCGGTGATCCCGAACGCCTCCATGGCCTGGGGGCCCGGTGCCGAGATCCCGAAGGACTCGACCGCGATCATCGCGCCCTGCGGTCCCACCCAGCGGTCCCATCCGAACGACACGCCCGCCTCGACGCTGACGCGGGCGGTGACCTCCGGCGGGAGGACCTGCGCCCGGTGGGCTGCGTCCTGCTGCTCGAACAGCTCCCAGCACGGCATCGAGACGACGCGGGTGGGAACGCCCCGGGCCTGGAGCCGCTCGCGGGCCTCCATCGCCAGCTGCAGCTCGGAGCCCGTGGCGAGCAGCAACAGGCGCGGCTTCGCCGCCCCGCCGTCTCCGCCCGTCGCCTCGGCGAGCACGTAGGCGCCCCGTGCCACGCCGTCTGCGGCGTGCTCGCGCGTTGCCTCGAACACGGGCAGCTTCTGGCGGCTGAGGGCGAGCGCCACGGGGCCGTCCGTGCGGGCCACCGCGGCCCGCCACGCCGCCACCGTCTCGTTCGCGTCGCCCGGGCGCATGACCCACAGGTTGGGGATGGCACGCAATGCGGCCACGTGCTCCACCGGCTCGTGCGTGGGCCCGTCCTCGCCCAGGCCGATCGAGTCGTGCGTCCAGACGTAGATCACGTGCAGCCTGCTCAGGGCCGCCAGCCGGACGCTGCCCCGCATGTAGTCGCTGAAGGTCAGGAAGGTGCCGACGTACGGCAGGTATCCCCCGTGGTAGGCGAGTCCGTTCGCGATCGCCCCCATCGCGTGCTCCCGCACGCCGAAGCGGACGTTGCGGCCGGTCGGGTTGTCGGGACCGTACTGGCCGCCGCCCTTGACGTCGGTCAGGTTGCTCTCCGACAGGTCGGCGGCGCCTCCGAACAGCTCCGGCACGGCCGAGGCGACGGCCTGGATGGCCGCGGCGGACGCCTGGCGGGTGGCCTGGGCCTGGTCGACGCCGAACGACGGAAGGGCGCGGTCCCAGCCGTCGGGGAGCCGGCGCGCGCCCCGGCGCTCGAGCTCCGCGGCCTCGGCCGGGAACGCCTGCCGGTACGCGTCCAGCCGCGCCTGCCAGTCGCGGACCCAGGTTTCGCCACGCGGGACCGCCTCGCGGAACAGGCGCAGCGCGTCATCGGGCACATAGAAGTGGCGGTCGGGATCCCAGCCGTAGGCCTGCTTGGTGAGGCGGACCTCGTCCTCGCCCAGCGCCTGGCCGTGCGCCTTCGACGAGTCGTGGCGGTTGGGCGATCCGTACCCGAGGTGGGTCCGCACCGCGATCATGCTGGGCCGGGGGTCCTGCCTGGCCGCCTCGATCGCCGTCGCGATCGCCTCGACGTCGTTGCCGTCCTCGACGCGGCGCGTGTCCCACCCGTAGGCGTCGAACCGTTCGAGCACGTCCTCGTTGAAGGCCCAGTCCGTGGGCCCGTCGAGCTGGACGTGGTTGTCGTCGTACAGCGCGACGAGTCTGCCCAGGCGCAGGCGGCCGGCGAGGCTGGCCGCCTCGGACGCGACGCCCTCCTGCATGTCGCCGTCGCTGCAGATGGTGTACGTCCAGTGGTCCACCACGGCGTGCCCTGGTCGGTTGAACTCGGCCGCCAGTCGGTGCTCGGCGATCGCCATGCCCACCGCGTTGGAGAAACCCTGCCCGAGCGGCCCGGTGGTCGCCTCCACGCCGGGAGTGAGCCCGTACTCGGGATGGCCGGGGGTGCGCGAGCCGAGCTGGCGGAACCGCCGGAGCTCGTCCAGCGCGAGGTCGTAGCCGGTCAGGTACAGCAGCGAGTACAGCAGCATGCTGCCGTGTCCGGCCGACAGCACGAACC
>JAJYEB010000143.1 GCA_021790375.1 Chloroflexota bacterium
CTCAACGCCGCGAACGGCATGACGAACGCGATCGTCGCGCCGGGCTCGAGGTAGAGCTCGATACAGCGCGCGTAGAAGTAGCCCGCCAGGTCCTGGTGCGGGGCGCGGCCGGCTCCTCCGACCCAGATTCCGAGCCGCGTCGCCTCATCCCGGAACCGCTCCTGCATGGGTGCGGCCATGTAGCGGTAGGAGAGCCAAGGGGGGTTACCGATCACGACGTCGGGTCGTTGGCCCGCGCCCGAGAGCCAGATCGGGCGCGACAGGTTGCGCGCCACATATCCCCAGATGTGGTCTCGGCCAGCGGCCCGTAGATCGCGCAGGACGATGTAGGTTCCGACGAGTTCATCGACGTCGGCGGCATCGACGATGGCCGTGCGCCCGAGCCACACGCCAAAGGCCGCCTCCTCCGCCCCTTGCTCGCCCAGGTCGAGCATGGCTTCGATGACGGCGTCGAGGACACCCGGATCACGCGTGACCGAAAACGGGAACGTCAAGCCGCGCGGCGCGTCGGGGATCGGGATCGCGATCTCACGCTCGCCCATGAAGACTCGGGTGTTCCACTGGAGCGAGTCGCCCAGGTACACGGGCACGGTGATGGCCGGGCGCTCGCGCAACCGCTGCTCGCCGAGCGCGAGCAGGTAGGTGACGCGGGCGATGATGGCGGCCACCGGGTGGACGTCGATGCCGAGCACGGTGGCGCAACAGCGGCTGATGGCATCCGCGTTGGGCATGCCCGCGGCCTCCGCTGCGGCGAGGAAGCCGCGCACCGCGTGGAACACGAACGTGCCGCTCCCGCAGGCGGGATCGAGCACCCGCTGATGGAGCGGGTCGGTTACGGCACGCTCGCACACCCGTGCCGCCAGCCAGTCGGGGGTGTAGTACTCGCCGAGGTCGTGCCGCTGCTCGGGATCGATGAGCGACTCATACAGTCCTTTGAGGACGTCCGCCTGCACATCGCGGAGCGTGAAGCGCGCGACCTGCCGCGCGATCCGCTCCACGAGCTCGGCGCCGCCAGGGGCATCGAGGACCCAGTCGAAGAAGTCGCTCTCGACCGCCCCGTGGATGCCGGCGTCAGCGAACGGCTTTCCCGCGAGCAGGTCTGCTGCGCCCGGCATGCCGATGCCGAGGACCTGCGTGGCCATCGTCTTGGCCACGATCGTCAGGTAGGAGTGCTGGAAGAAGAGATCGTCAGCGTCCACGCTCGCGCCGTAGACGCGGCTGAGCAGGTCGGCCCACAGCCGGCGCCGAAGCTCCACGTCCGGTCGCGTGCCGACCTCGCCCCACATCGCTTGGAGGGCGCCGCGCGCCCGTGCGAACGCCACGCTCTCGCGCCCCAGTTCGCGTCGGATGAGTTCGGGTGTGGGGACGAGGTCGGCACGGACAGCGACAGCGGCGTCGAGCAGGGCGAGCACGTCCGCCCCGGCATCCCGCGTGCCGAAGCCGGGCAGGCGGGTGAGCTGACCGCGTCGCAGCTCGTACGGGGCGAAGTCTGCGCCGTCGGTGGCGATCCCGATGAACCGCAGCCCCGTCTGGTGCTCGCGGTCGGTGAGGTAGCGGGTGAGCTCTTCCTCCGCGTCGCCCCGCTCGCGCCGCAGGTCTCGCTTGAACTCGAACACGGTCTGTCCGAGCAAGGCATCGATGCGCCCTCGGACCTCAGGCACTGGCCGTTCGAAATCGACGTCACGGCTGGAGGCTCCGAGACCATGCACGAGAAGCTCGAAGGTGAGTGCGCGGACCTTCTCGTGCCCGGGACGGGACGCGAGTTCGGCGATGATCTCCTGTAGGCGTTCCCGCGCCAGGACCACGATGCCTCCGACCGTCGTGCCGTATTGGCCTTGGGAGGGAGTCTACGGCTGGACGCGTGGCTCGACGGCACGACTGCCCGACGTCCGCCTCGGCGCCCGGGCGGGGCCTCCCGTTGCGCGCGCCGGCTGGTGTACTCGCGTGGGCGGCAACTCCCACCTCCCACACCATCACCACGTGGTGCTCGGGTGAGACGTTCGCGTGGTCGGGGCGAGCACCTCGGGCGGTCCCCAGGCGGCCTCGGGACGGTGTCCGAACTCCTTATCCCGGATCCACTGATCGGCGCGGCGTGACGGCCTGAGCCTGCCCATTCGCAGGGTTCGACGGGTGAGTGGCGACCCGCGGAGGTCCCGATATGGTCGACGGGGCCCCGACGTCCGGCCAGGGCCCGCTGGCCGGGTGCCCCCGATGGGCCTCCGTCGGTTTCTTCGCAGGCTCGCGCCAGCCCCCGAGCAGCCGAGCGGCCCGGAGCGAACGTCAGACCTGGAGCGGGATCGCCCGGAGGCGCGCGAGGGCCGCGGCGAAGCTGATCGCCCAGGGCCAGCGGGCCGGCAGGTGGAGCGTGAGGCGGCGCGCGGAGCGGGTGAGCCGGCCGGCCAGGCTGAACAGCCGGCGACGCAGCGTCTTCGTCGTCACGATCCCCTCGGTGAGCCCGATGCGGGCGGTCCAGCGCGCCAGGTTGTGGGCCAGCACCTGCACCGCCAGCCAGGCCCCGTTGGCGGCGAACTTCCCCGACGGGAGATGATTCAGGCCGACGCCGTATTTGAGATCACGGATGGCGTTCTCGATCTCGGCGTGGCGGCGATGGTCGGCCTCGAGGGTGAGCGTGTCGCCGGCACGGTCGGTGATGAGGGCATGAAAGTCGTACTCGGTGAAGAGGGCGAGCTGGGAACCCGGCGTGGGCCGCACGCGCCGCACGATGAGCCGGACCGGGCGAGCGTCCTTCTGATCGGCGAACGGCGTGTAGGTCGTCTCGGCCACGTCGGCGCCGTCGCCGATCCAATACGGGATGGGGGTCCAGGCCTCCTCGGGGATCGCCTCGATCAGGCGGCGCACGCTGCGGTGCTGGCGGATCGTGATGCTGAAGCGGACGTCCATCTTCCGGCAGGCCGCGACCACCTCGGACGCATAGAAGCCGCTGTCGGCGCGCAGCGTGAGCTGGCCCGTCGCTCCCGCATCGCGCACCCGGCCGATCGTCTCGCGCAGGAAGTGGGCGGCCCCGCGCACGGTGTTGGCGTGGCCCTCGCGCAGGCGCGCCATGAGCACCTCGCCGGTTCCGGCGGCCACCGCGAGGAGGGGGTGATAGCCCCGCACGCCGGTGTACCCGTGGTGCGTGGCGCCCGCTTTGGCCAGCCCGTAGGTCTCGCAGATCGTCGAGTCGAGATCGATCGTGAGGGGCTCGCTGCCCGGTCCGGCACCGGCCGCCCAGGCCCGGGTGAGGAGCTCCCGGCTCACCCGGTCGAGCTGGCGCACGTGGCCCCAGCGGAAGCTGCGCAGGAACGTGCCGAGCGTCGAGGGCGCCTTCACGCCGGGGTTCCGCAGCTGGATCTCACGCGAGTATCTATGGGCGATGACTCGGGTGAGCTGACGGCTGACCGGTTCAGGCGGTGACGGCAGCCTCGACCGGGGCCACGCCGAAGATGCGCGGCGGCTCGGGGACCTCGGCGGCCTTGAAGATGGCGGCCTGGCGGGTTGTGATCTCGGTCCGCTGGGCGACCTCGCCGGCGGGTCCGGCAAAGCGCCCGAGATGGAGCTTGTCGAGCTCGGTGCGCAGGTTGCGCCAGGTGTCGCCGGTGGCCTGCTCGGCAAGGCGGATGAGGAGCAGGGCGAGCCAACACAGCAGGACGTGGGCGCGGATGCGCTGCTCCTTGCGGTGATAGACCGGACGCAGGTCGAGCGTCGTCTTCATGTCCCGCCAGCCCCGCTCGACCTCGAGGAGCTGCTTGTACCCGGTCGCGACGTCCTCGGCCGAGAGCGTCGGGTCGCTGGTCCGCAGGAGGAACTTGCCGTCGAGCTTCGCGTCGGCCGCCACGGCCGCCCGGTCGATGCGCAGCAACCCGGCGGCGGTCACCCGCAGGAAGCGCCGGTTGGTCGGCGTCCCGCGCAGGTCGCAGGCGAGCTGCTCGCGCGCCGCCGCGGCGAGGTCGTCCGACCCTGCGATCGCGGCCTCGAGCGTCGCGACGAGCCGCTCGCGGATCGCGGCGTCGCGGGTCGCCTCGTCGGGGTTGCGGCAGACGACGAAGCGGTCCCGCATCGTCCCGTCGTCGAGGACGACCTCCTTGACCTCGAGGTTGCCGGCCACGACGTGGTAGCGACCCTGCCGCGCGAGGGCGGCCTTCGCCTCGGCGCTCTCGCTCCGCAGCTTCTCGCCGCTGATGTAGTGGCCGCCGGCGCGCTGGAGGTAGCGCCGGTTCTCGGCCGAGGCGAAGCCCCGGTCGGTGACCCACACGACCCGGCCGAGCTTCCAGGCGCGCAGATCGTCCTTGACAGAGCGGATCAGCACCTGGTCGCTGGCGTTGCCGGGCAGGGTCCAGACCCGGATCGGGATCCCCTCCCGGGTGACGGCGAGACCGATCACGACCTGGGGCAGGTCGGGGCGGTGGTCCTTGGAGTGACCGCTGTACGCCCGGAAGCCCGCCGGTGCACCGTCCGAGGGCGGGTCGGCCGCCTCGGTCTCGAAGTACGTGCTCGTGGTGTCGAAGAAGAGCAGGTCGACTTCGAGGTTGAGCAGGTTCGCGGTCGCCCAGTACACCTGCTCCGCAAGCTCGGCCTCGATCTCCGTCAGCCAGTCCATCGCCCGATAGCACTGGTCGTCGGAGAGCGACTCGAGCCCAGGCATGGCGACCCGCTCGCTCACCCAGGCGGCACACGACAGCTTGGAGGAAGGCGCCAGAGCCCGGTTCGCGACCATCGCGAGCAGGGCCCGTTCGGCCGCAGGATCCAGACGCCGGCCGCGCAGCAGGCGGGCCATGATCTCGCCAATCCCGAGCCTGGACCACAACCCCTCGAGGAGCCAGGCACCGCCCAGGGGCCGGGACTCACAGAAGCGCAGCTCCGGCGCCGCGGCCGCCGCGAGGGCCTCACCCGGCGGGAGGGCTCGGGAGAGGGAGCCGATGAGCCGCCGGATGGCGTCCCGGTCGAGCTCGTCCTCGCGGCCGAAGTGGTAGAGCACGCGGACCTTCGAGCGATGGGCGGCCGGGTCCCACTCGTTGTGGGCGAGCTGGAGATAGCGGACGAGCGTGCCATCCGCGGCCCGTCGGGTGGTGGTCCGCAGGTACATGCCGACATGGTAGCCAAGCGTGCCTAGCCGGTCAATACACCCCGTGCTGACCAGTAGTATCTATGTCATTCCGCTCCGTGGACCCATTTCTCGGCCTCACTCGTGCTCGCCGAGGCCGCTCAGAGCGCTCTCCGAGCCCAAGAGCTGCGGAAGCCCGGTCACGGTCGCGGTGCGGTCGTTGCTGAGGTTCAGCGTCCAGGTTCCGGTTACCTCGTACGGCGGGTCCACCGGCACCGTGCCGCAGGAGAACACAGCCCCCGTGATGTCCCCGTGGTACGTCGCGCTCTTGCTCTCCGCCGCCACCGGCGCGACCAGCGCGAATGCGATGAGCAGGGCCATTGGCAACGCGAATCTGCGCATGTTCCATCCCTCCGTTCGACGTGCCCCGGTGCCGTGCCCCCCGCGCGGCAGCCCGGCGCGTGGATC
>JAJYEB010000144.1 GCA_021790375.1 Chloroflexota bacterium
GCACCCCGCGGGACACGCGCGCGGCTCCGGTCCCGGCGGCCCTGGCGGCGCGCGTCGCGACGCCGCGCCCTTCGAGCGAGAAGAGCACGAACGCGGCCACGCCGATCGCGGTCGCGACGACGAGCGCGGGACGGATGCCGAGTTGCGTGGCCAGGACGCCCCCCGCCAGCGGCGCGACGGTCGCGGCGAGGTTCTGCGTGCTCTGGTCGATGGCGGTGAACGTCACCGCGTACCGCCGCGGCACGCGGCGCATCAACTCCTCGAACAGCACCAGGCTGGCACCGGCGGCGAAGATCGAGGCGAACGCGGCGAGCGCCGCCACCAGCGGCAGTGCGCCGAGGAGCGTGAGGACCGCAGGCGCAAGGGCATTGCCGAGGATCGTCACGAGCAGCACCGGCCGCGTGCCGCGGCGCATCGACAGGCGCCGCCACGCCCAGTACCCGACCAGCTGCGTGGCCGCCGCGGCCGCCCCGATCACCCCGATCCACGCGTCCGATGCGTGCAGCTCGCGGATGTAGAAGAGCGGGAGGAGGGGCGCGGCCGCGTAGACGCCCGCGGTGTAGAGGAACGAGCGGACCTCGAATGCGAGGAAGCGGCGCTCCGCGCGCACGACCGCCGCGAACTCCGCGAGCCGCAGCCTTGCGCCCGACGTGTGCACCGGCAGCGGGTCCTGATCGGGAAGCCGGACGCGGTGCGAGTTCCACCAGCTGCCCAGCGCGGCGACGGCGAACGCCCCGAAGACCAGCGCGTAGTTCCGGGGGAAGGGCAGGAACCCGAGGACCTGGCCGGCCACGGCGACCGTGACCGCGGTGGTGAGCCCCATGATCGACCACCGCCGGCTCAGCAGATCGAGCCGGTGCGACGGGCCCGCGGCGCCGTCCATCAGGACCGGGAAGGCCACGTTGACGAGCGTGTTCGGGATCGTCTGCAGTGCCCAGATGGCCAGCACCGCGATGGCCGCGGGCGCGGTGCCCGCGGCCCAGCCCGGACCCTGCGGCAGCACGAGCATGGCGAGCGCCATCACGCCGAAGGCGAGCTGGGCCACGAGCCGGGCCGCGCTGTACCACGGCACCACGTTCCGGCGATGCTGCAGGAACCGGCCGAGCGGGATCGCGAACAGGAACCCGGAGATCGCCGGCAGGGCGGTGAGCAGGCTCACCTGGAGCGTCGTGCCACCCAGGCGGAGCAGCATCACCGGCAGGAACGGCGTCGAGGCGTTGACGACGCCGACCGCCACCGAGTCGCGCTCGACGAGCCTCACGTTGCGGGCCACGACGGCCCCCGGCAGGGGGTGGGTGGTGCGCGGGGCCGGGGTCTCGCCACCGGTCACTTCGCGGGCGGGAAGCCGAGGCGCGTGCTCATCCACCGACCTCACTGGACTGCCACCCCCGCGGACGGACATGGTAGGCCGGCGTGGGGGCGTCCGCATGGCCCTGTTCCGCCGCTCGCAGCCCTGTCACGATCGGCAGGCGTCTGACGTAGGGGCCCGCCCTGGCCCCGCGGGAGCGATGAGATGACAGCTGCCTATCCCCCCGGCGCAAACTCGACACCCTCCGGCGAGCCGCCCTCGCCGGCCGCACTGGGCACCGGACCGTCACCCGCGCCGGCATCCGGACCTCCCATCGCGCCCGACGGCGGGCAGCCCGCGCCGCGCTTCACCGGACCGGGATCCGGCCCGGGTGGGCCTCCCGCCGGGTGGCCGCCCGGCGCCTTCCAGGCCCAGGGGGTCCCGCCTGCCGGCCGCCCGAGCTCCGACACCGGGACCTGGGTTGCCGGGCTCGTCCTGGTGGCGATCGGCGGGCTGCTCCTCCTTGGACGCTGGGTTCCCGACGCCGGCGAGTACGTCGTGCTCGCGATCGGCCTGGTGCTGCTGGTGGTCTTCTTCGCCACCGGTGAGTACGGGTTCCTGGTCCCGGGAGGGATCATCAGCGGGATCGGAGCGGGGATCCCGCTCGCGACTGCGTACGAGGGGCAGCTCGGGGGCGGGCTCTTCCTGATCGCGATGGCGGTGGGGTTCCTGCTGATCTGGATCCTCGGGCTGCTGTTCCGCGTCCGCGAGCACCACTGGTGGCCACTGGTTCCCGGCCTGATCCTGGGCACGCTCGGTGCGTCGCTGACGGCCGGCGAGCGTGGCCGGGGAATCGCCGACGCGATCGCGGCGGGATGGCCGGCGCTGCTCGTCGTCGCGGGGGTCCTGATGCTGTTCGGCGCGTTCCGGCATCAAGCCGCCCGACCGCCGGGCGCCTGAGCGCGAACGGAAAGCGGCTCGCTTCCCGGGCCGCCGGATCAGGCGGGTACGCGCCCGCAAAGGTGGTGCGCACCCGCAGGGCGAAACGCGCGCCCGCTGATGGGGGCGTCGTGGGCCTTCAGGAAGCGACGCGCGCGCCCTCGGGGGCGACGTGCCCGTTCAGGGGGCGACGCCCGCCCGCCGTGCGATCGCCGCGAGGATCACGTCGGCGGCGCTCTCGATACCGAACCAACCGGTATCGATCGCCAGGTCGTAGAGTCGCACGTCGAGCCAGTCGCGTCCGTACACCTGCTTGATGTACGCCGCCCGGTTCGCGTCCATCTCGTGCACACGGCGCGCGGCCGCCGCCTCGCTGATCCCCTCGCGCTCCATGACCACCCGCTGCCGGAACGCGGGCTCGGCGTGCAGGAACACGTGGAACACCCCGGGCTCCTCGCGCAGGATGTGGGCTCCACCCCGCCCGACGATCACGACGTTTCCCGCACGGGCCGCCTCGCGGACCGCCTCCTGGGTAAGCTCCAGGACCTCGCGGCGCGGATCGTAGGCCGGGTCCGGATACGGAGGCTCCCATGCCATGCCGAGCCCGGCCGCCAGCGGGGAGAACGAAAGCGCCAGCCGATCGAGCACGGTCGAGGGGCGCTCATCCTCGGACGCGACATCCTCCGGCGTGAGCGAGGCCTTCCGGGCGACCTCGGCGATCAGGGACTGGTCGACGATGTCCAGGTGCAGGCTGTCCGCGACCAGCCTGGCCACGCTCGACCCGCCGGCGCCGAACTGCCGTGAGATCGTGATGACCGGCATCTGTCACCTCCGCGATCGGCTTCCCTCGCCTCGGGGCGAGCATACCGCTCCCCATGGCCGCAGACAGAGGCGAAGGGCCCTGGTCGCCGGCCGACCGGCGGCCATCGCCAGTCCGTAGCGTCAGGCGCGTTCCCGGTTCCCGCGCGTGCCCTGGCCCTCGACCCAGAGGTCCCACTCGAACGCGGGACGGTAGCCGAGCTTCTCGTACATGCGGCGGGCGGCAGCGTTGTCGCGGGCGACCTCGAGCCAGACCAGCCGGTGCCCGGTCGCGAGCGCGGCGCGGGTCGCGATGGTCGTGATCAGCGTCCCGTACCCGCGGCGCCGTGCCTGTGGCACGACGCCGACCCCGTCGAGGCAGGCCAGCCCCTCGAACGTCCAGAGGCGTGCGGTCCCGACCGGCTCGTCGGCGATGCGCGCGATGTAGGCTCGCAGCCGGCCGGCCGCGAGCGCGCGCTCGATCGCGGCCAGGCGCGCCTCCGCGAGCGACTCCTCGAGGCCGAACACGCCACGCTCGATGGCCTCGTATGCCGGCGCCGTCGGGCGGGTGACGGCCTCGATCCGCATCCGGGGGTCCAGGTGGGGGACGGCGGCGGCGGACCGGGTCCAGAGGATCAGCTCGTGCAGCGTCGCGTGCCAGCCGAGCCCCGACAGGTGCTCGGCCAGGTCGTGGGGCTCCGTCAGACCAGGCGCCACGGTGACGGCCGCCCGCTCACCCGAACGGTGCAGCTCTGCGGCGAGCCGTTCCACGTGTCGGAGCACGCCCGCCGGATCGGTGGGCCACCGGACGCGTTCGGCATGGTTGAGGGCGGGACCGCGGCCTGGCCAGCGCACGAGCGACGCGCCGAGGGCGGCGTCGTCGCGGGTGGTCGCGCCGGCCAGCGCCGCCAGCTCGACCATTTGGGCCTCGATCCGCTCCAGCTCCTCCCGCGTGGGGGCCGCCGGCTCCTCGTCCGCGCCGGGAGCCCCGTCGGAACGCGGCCGCGCCGTGTCGGGCCGTTCGATCGGGGGGAGCGAGCCTGCCACCGATCCACTGTACCAAGGGCCGGGCGGGTGGCCCGCGCCCGGAGACGCGGGCGCTGCCCGCGCTGCGTCAGGCGGTGGCGCGCACCGCCGTCTCACCGAGCACGATGCGGCGAAGCCAGCGGATCGGCGGCGATCCGTGCGAGACCACCGCCTCGAGGTGGCCCCGGTAATCGAAGTCCCCGACATCGCCGTAGCCGCCGACGACGCGTGGCTCCGGCACGTCCTCCCGCCGCCCGCCGTGCGACTCGGCCCACCGCCGGCGCGCTTCGATCTCCAGGTCCCACAGCTCGACGGACCCGGCGTAGTAGGTGGAGAGCTGGGTCGACGTCAGGCACGCCCGGAGCCACTTTGCGCGCGCCTCCTGCTCCTCCTGGAAGCCGGTCTCGACCATCAGCCGCATCGCCTCGTCCTCGGTCATCGACCCGGCGTGGACACCCACGTCGAGCAGCACGTTGACCACCGATCGCAGGTAGAACTTCCAGTGGGTGAGCATCAGCGCGGGGTCCCGGCGGCCGTAGCCGACGTCCATCATCGACTGCGTGATGTAGACGGCCCAGCCCTCGGCGAACGCGCCCGAACCGAAGACGGATCGCACCAGCGAGGGGCACCGGTTCGACCAGTCGAGCTGCAGGAAATGGCCCGGGACGGCCTCGTGGATGCACAGGAGGCGCAGCATCCGGTCGTTGTCCTCGCGCAGGTACGACTCCGTCCGCTCCGCCGGCCAGTCGGTCCCGGGCGGCGTGATCAGGAACAGGCTCTGCTGTCCCTGCTCCAGCGGGCCGGGCGGGTCGAGGAACGCGCCACCGAGGGCGCGCATGAACGAAGGCGTCCAGGTGATCTCGAGATGCTCATGCGGCAGCCCGATCATCTGGTTGCGCCGGATGAAGCGCTCGATCCGTGCGATCTCCCGGCTGCAGTAGTCGACCAGCTCGTCGGGTCGCCTGTGCTCCCGGGCGATCGCGTCGAGGACTCGCCGGACGACCGGGTCGTCGCCCGGAGCCTCCCCCGGAGTGTCGCCCGCAGGCGCCCCGCTCCCGTCGGCGGACGGCAGAGGCTCGTCACCCATCCATGCCGGCCACAGCTCGCGCGCGAGCCGGGCCATCTCGGCGCGCACCACTGCCGCATCCCGCGAGGCGCGCGCCAGGAGCTCGCCGGGAGCCAGGTCGCTCCCGAGCACGTGGTGGAGCTTGCGCGCATACAGGTCCGGCCCGAGCCGCCCCTCGCCGCGCGACCGGGGCAGCACGTCATCCCGCAGGTACCGGCGAAACCCGTCGAGCGCGGCACGGGCGACCGGGACGGCATCCGCGAACCGCGGCGGGAGGCGGAACGCGTCCTCGTCGTAGCGGTTCTTCTCCGCGACGCGGACCGCCTCGTCGATCAGGTCGACGATCCCGTCCAGGTGCTCCAGCGCGGTCTCGGTATGCAGCC
>JAJYEB010000145.1 GCA_021790375.1 Chloroflexota bacterium
ATCTGTGCCGCGTCATCGATCGGATCGGCGGTCAGCGCGATCCGGCGGACCCGGGCCTCGGCCCCGACGGCCTCCTCCCCTGTCCCGCCCGCCACCGGCGGGATGCAGGCCAGCTCGTCGCCGTCGGCCAACGGCTCGTCCGCGTCCGCGTAGGCCCCGTTCCGCGCGAACCGCACGTACGGCCGGCCCGACGCCAGCTCCGGGAGCGTGCCCACCAGCGCCGTCCACGCCTGGTCGATCGTCGCGCCGTCGGGCAGCTCCAGGTCGACCCGTGACGCCTTCGCGATCTCCCGCTGCCGCGCGAACAGCCGCACGCGAACCCTCATGCCGCTTGCTCCCGACCGCGGCACCGCTCACCGGCCGGACAGCGCGCCGTTCCCCGGCCGTTCATACCAGCAGCCCCGCCCCGAAGTACAGGCCCGCCGCCAGGATCGTGCCGGCCGCCACCGCCCCCACGTCGATGTAGAGCAGCCCCGTCGCCGATTCCATCGACCGCGTCCGCGCCGTCTGCAGCGCGCCCCAGGTGACCACCACCGGGAACACCAGTCCGATCAGCAGCCGGAGCCAGACGAACAGCGCCCACGCCCCCACCAGCGGCGCGAACGGCGCAAGCCCGTCGCCCGCGCCCGTCGCCATCCAGGCCACGAACAGCGCCAGCTGCGCGCCCACCACCCAGGTCAGCGCCCGCGCGAGCAGCACCAGCGGCCCCTCCGACAGGCGCGGCGTGACCAGGTACCAGTGGCCCAGGATCATCGCGGCCAGGACGCCGCCCAGCGCCCCCGCCAGCGCCACCAGCTGCACGGTGAGCGGCACGCCCCGGGCGAGCCCGCCGGCCCAACCGAACGCGGCGAGTGCCAGCGCCGCCACGCCGGCCAGGACGCCGGCGATCCCGACGACCGGAGCCCGCCGGTTGCGGGCCAGCGCCACCACGTACGCGAGCGCCAGGACCGCGAGCGCCGCGAGCGCGATCCGCCGCGGCAGATCGAGCCCGGGCGAGGCCACGATCGCCAGCGCCGACGAGGGCGGCGGCAGTGCCGTGTCGGCGAGGAAGGCGAGCGCCGCCAGGACCGCCGAGCAGGACGCCGTGAAGCCCAGGAACCCCCGCGTCGCGTCGGTGCGCAGGCGCAGCAGCACGACCGCCGCGAACGAGCCCACGGCGAGCGCGCTCAGCACGGTCCAGTTGATGTACGCGAGGCTCTCGCCGATCGCCAGTCCTGCCACGCACGGGAGTGTAGCCGCGGACCGGCTAGGATGGACGCGGCACGGCCGTGGCGAGGTCCCTCGGGCGGAGCGCCTCCGTCCCGGAGCGGCGTCGCGTGGCGGCCCCAACGACACGACTGCTGGGGGTGGCGCGATGGCGCTCGATCGCGAGACGACGATCCGCTGGTACGGGCACGCGTGCGTCGAGGTGGAGACGCCGGGGCGGAAGCGCGTGCTGATCGACCCTTGGTTCGGGAACCCGAAGTCGCCGCGCCCGGCCGGGTCGGTCGATCGGTGCGACCTGCTGCTGGTCACGCACGGCCACAGCGACCACATGGGCGACGCGGTCGCGATCGCGAGCCGGACCCGGCCCGCCTGGCCCTGCATCCACGAGATGAGCCTCTGGCTGGGGCGCCGGCTGCCCGGCGGCAACGACGCCGTCACCGGCATGAACAAGGGCGGCACCTTCGAGGCGGCCGGGCTGAAGGTGACCATGGTCACCGCGGTGCATTCGGCGGGCGACTGGAACGCCCAGCTCGAGGCGCCCATGTACCTGGGGGACCCCGCCGGGTTCGTGGTCGAGCTCGAGAACGGCTACCGCATCTACCACGCCGGCGACACCGACGTCTTCGGCGACATGCGGCTGATCGGCGAGCTGTGGCACCCCGACCTGGCGCTGCTGCCGATCGGTGGCCACTACACCATGGATCCGCGCGGCGCCGCGCTGGCCGTCGAGCTGCTCGGCGTGACCGACGTCATGCCGATCCACTACGGCACGTTCCCCATCCTGGCCGGCACCCCCGACCAGCTGCGCGCCGAGCTCTCGCAACGGGGCCTCGGGAGCGTGGCGGTGCACGCACCGGAACCGGGGGGCACGGCCGGGTAGGCGAGCGCCGCGCCCCCCCGCACAGCCCCGCACGGCCCCCGCACGGCCCCCGCACGTCCCCGGCGTTCCCTGCGCCTGCGTTTCCCCGGCCCGTGATGTGACGGGGCGCGCGTGTCCGCCTGCCGGCGGAGCCGCACGCGCGCCTGCTCGCAGCGCCCGGTGCTGTCCTTACTCTAGTGGGAAGGCAAGGCGTGACCGTGGAAGTCAGTGCGCGATTGAGCACCAGGGGCCAGGTCACGATCCCGAAGGCCGTCCGCGAGGCGCTCGCGCTCGAGGAGGGTGACCGGTCGTGTTCCGGGTCGAGGGCCGCCACGCGGTCCTGGCCCGCGCTGAGGACCTGCTGGCGCTGGCGGGCTCGGTCATTGTGCCGGCGACGAAGCGGTGCACGCCGTGGACGGAGGTGCTTCGACAGGCGCGCCGGACGCGGGCCGCCACACGACGGTGACCGCCTTCATCGATACCAACATCCGGGTCCGGCATCTCACCGGGGATCCCCCGGACCTCGCCGCTCGCGCCACACGGTACCTGGAGGACACACCGGACCTGCTGCTGCCGGACCTGATCCTCGCCGAGGTCGCGTACGTGCTCGAGTCCTTCTACGAGGTCCCGCGTGCCGACGTGGCCCGGATCCTTCGGGCGATCCTGGGCTTCCGGTCGATTCGCGTCGTCGACAGGCGGCTCCTTGAGCGGGCGATCGAGGTGTGCGACGTCGATCGACTCGACTTCGCCGACGCGTACGCCGACGCGTACCTCGTCGCGAGCGCCGAGTCGTCCGGGATCGGGGTCATTGCCTCGTTCGACCGCTCGATCGACCAGGTCGGGACGATCCGTCGCGAGGAGCCAGCCTGACCTTCTTCGAGTCGGCCGCCTGGTGCGGGTGCACGTGCGCGGTTGAGCGGCGACGGAGGCGACCCGGGCACTGGGCCGCCCCCATCGCCGGAGGTCAGGCGGGCGTCGCCCTGATCGCCGCCCAGCCGGTGGGAGTCGAAGTCGCAGCTGGAGCGAGGAGCGCGTCCAGGTCGATCGTGTCGAGAGCAATGTCGTCGGACGGCCGCCCCAGCAGGTAGCCCTGGGCCGCGGTCACGTCCAGGCCGCGAAGCACGCGCAGCTGCTCGGGCGTCTCGACCCCTTCGGCCACCACCACGGAGCCCCAGCGCTTCGCCAGGTCGATCAGCGACCGGAGCACGGCCAGCGACGACTCGCGGGCCACTCCCCCCTGCACGAGCGAGAGGTCGATCTTGACGATGTCGAAGTGGATCTGGCTGAGGAGCCGCAGGCCGGCGTTCCCGGAGCCGACGTCGTCGGCGGCGATCCGCATGCCCGCCCGGCGGCACGCCTGCAGGTTCGACCGCAGGAGCTCCATGTCGTCGATCGCCTCGCGCTCGGTGAGCTCGATCACGACCCGGCCCGGCGCGAGTCCGAGCCGCTCAAGGGTGCGGGAGAGCGCATGGGCGCTGAACTCGGGCGCCTCGAGACTCCGCGGAGACAGGTTCAGGCTCACCGACCGGTCCGCCGGGATGGAGGCGGCCGCGGCGGCAAGGACCTCCAGGCACGCCTGATCGAGCTCGACGGTGCGCCCGGACTTCTCGGCGGCCACGAACAGGCTGCCGGGATCCTCGAAACCCGATCCGGCCGCGGGCCGCACGAGCCCCTCGAACCCGGTCACGCGCCCGGTCGCCAGCTCGACCACCGGCTGGAACACCGGACGCAGCGCGCGATGTGCCGCGACCGACGCCACGGCTTGCGACAGCTCGGCGATGGCGTCCTCCCCGTCCAGGGTGTGTTTCGTGGGGTCGAACGCGGCAACGGTGGTCCGGCCGTGCCGCTTGCACCAGAGCAGGGCGGCGTCGGCCTGCGCGTACAACTCGGCGCGGCTCTCCGCCGGCATCGGGACGGCGGAGACCCCGGCGGAGAACGACACCGGGCGCGCGAAGGCTGCTCCGGTGCGCGCGATGCCGGTGTCCGCGGCGCCTGAGCGCGTGACGGCGGTCACGGGCTCGAGGGCCATGCCGAGCATCCGGTGCGCGACCACCAGGCCGCCGTTCATGTCGGTGTGCGGCATGACCACCGCGAACTCGTCTCCACCGACGCGGAACGCCCGGTCGGTGGCACGGATGTGCCGGTTCAGGAACGCACCCACCGACGCCAGCACCGCGTCGCCCGCGGCGTGGCCCGCGGTGTCGTTGACGTGCTTGAAGTCGTCGAGGTCGATCAGCAGGAGCGCGACCGGCACGCCGTAGCGGCGCGTGACCTGCAGCTGCCGGTCCAGCTCCTCGTAGAACGACCGGTGGTTCCCCAGGCCGGTCAGGCTGTCGTGGAGCGCGTCGTGGCGGGCGACCTCCAGGCGCTGTGACAGCTCCCGGTGGGATCGATCGAGCTCGACGGCCGGCTGCAGCACCTGGTGAGCCATCCAGGCGGCAAGCCCGACGAGGACCGCGACGAGCAGGCCGAACAGCGCGAGCAGCGGGATGGGCGGGGCCGCCGGCACGGCCGGGATCGCCACGACCACGGCCAGGTCACCGAATCCGGGGACCGACGAACCGAGGGGCGAGTAGTCCACGCTCCAGCCGTCGCTCAGGATCGACGTCCACGTCTGCCCCGCCTGCCGGACGATGCCCGAGAGCAGCTGGTCGGGCGCCGGCAGGCCCGGCGAGGCGCCCGCGCCGCCACCGGCCGACGAGTTGCGGGCGTCCGCCACGACCGATCCGCTGGACGTGTCGACGATGAGCGAGTAGCCGCCGCTCGCCGCGACACCCGCCTGGGGGCCGGCGAGCAGTGCCTGGAGGGAGAGGTCGAAGCGCACCACGCCCACGGCGTGGCCGCCGCTCACGAGGGGCGCGGCGATGGCCACGCGGGGAGTGCCGTCGGGGCCGTTGAACGGCGTGGAGCGATACACCTGGCCGGCGCGAAGGGCAAGCGTCGGCTTCAGCAGCGTGGCGTCGACCGGGTCGCTCTCGGCGGACACGAACTGCCCGTCCTCCCAGCGCAGGCGCTCCGTGCCGGACGCACCCACCACGGTCGCGACCGGGACCCCGGCGCCCGCCAGCGTGGCGATCGGCTGGAGGTCGGCGCGTGCGGCCGAGACGGGGCCGGTCCCGGCGGCGAGGCGGACCGCGCTGGTGTTCGCCGCGTAGAGGAGGAGCGCGCTGCGGTCGCGCTCGAGTTCGGCGGTGAACGCGGCAGAGACCTGGTTCCCGGCCTGTGCTGCCTGCGCGGTCTCGGCCTGGTCGGGCCGTCCGGCGCCCAGGAGCAACGGCAGAGCCAGGCTGATCGCGATCGGGATCGCGGCAGCGGCCAGCAGGGCGAGCGCGAGCCGGAGCCGCACCAGGCCGAGCCTCGAGGGCACGGGCACGTCATCGGTGCCGGGCGCATCGGGGCCTCCGGGAACGCCGGGAACGCCGGGAACGC
>JAJYEB010000146.1 GCA_021790375.1 Chloroflexota bacterium
CAACCCGCGCAAGATGGGCCGGTCGATGCTCCCGTCCACCGTGGCCCCGGATCGCCTGGGCGCGATGCAGATCTCCGAGGGTCTCTACGACCTGACCCCCGTGGTCCTCGAGAACATCGAGCACCTGGGCCTCGACTACCTGATCCCCATCGGCGGAGACGACACCCAGAGCTTCTCGCACGCGCTCGTCGGAGCGGGCGTCCCGCTCATCGGGATCCCCAAGACCATGGACAACGACGTCCAGGGCACGGAGTACTGCATCGGGTTCTCCACCGCCATCGACCGGGCCAAGGAGCTCATCAACCGGCAGCGGACCACGCTCGGGTCGCACGAGCGGATCGGCGTCTTCCGGATCTTCGGGCGGGACGCCGGGTTCACCGCGCTGCTCACGGCGTACGTCACCTCGACCCGCTGCGTGATCCCCGAGGCCCGCTACGACCTGGACCTGCTGTGCAGCCTGCTCGTGGAGGACAAGCGCAACAACCCCAGCCGCTACTCGATCGTGGTGACCGCCGAGGGCGCCATCTGGGAAGGGGGCGCGCTGGCCGAGTACGGTGACGTGGACAGCTTCGGGCACCGCCACAAGGTGAACGTCGCCGAGGCACTGGCCGACGAGATCAAGCGACGGACCGGCGAGGACGCGGTCGCCAGCGAGCTCACGTACGACCTGCGAAGCGGCGACCCGGACGGGGTCGACACGATCGTGGGGATCACGTTCGCCAACATCGCCATGGACCTCGTGGAGGAGGGACGGACGGGGCGCATGACGGCGATCCTCGGCGGCTCCTTCACCCACAGCCCGCTGCCGGATCCGAAGATCGGACCACGGAAGGTGGACATCGCGAGCATGTACAACGTCGAGCGACTGCGGCCCCAGTACGCCGGTCGGTCGGGCCGGCCGATGCTCCTGGTGACGGCCGACTGACGGGCTGCCGGGGCGGCCCGGGTTCGTGCGGCCCGGTCCCGTCCGGGTGCTATCATCCGGGCCGCGCGGAGAGGTCGCATAGAGGCCTAGTGCGGCGGTTTGCTAAACCGCTGAGTGGGGTAACCTGCTCCGAGGGTTCGAATCCCTCCCTCTCCGCCACCTCCTGCGTGCGCCCGTAGCTCAGTGGATAGAGCGTCAGGTTGCGGACCTGAAGGTCGTGGGTTCGAGTCCCGCCGGGCGCGCCAGTCCCTTCCGGCCTCGTCACGGCTGGAGCCGCTCGGCCAGGTAGCGGATCGCGCCGGGGTAGCGGTACTCGATGGAACCGTGGCCAGCGTCGAACAGCTCGAAGAACGGTTCCGGCGCCCCGGCTGCCACCAGCGCCCGCCGGTACGCCTCCGCGCCGAGATCCAGGAAGTACTCGTCGTGGGTCCCCGCGTCGATGTAGATCGCGCGCAGGGAGCGGACGGCCCCGGCATGAACCGGAACCATCCGCACCGGGTCCCAGCGGAGCCAGCGCTCCCAGACGTCCGGCACCAGCTGCCCGGTCGCGACGTCGAACGGCAGATGGATCGTCCCGTCCGGGTCGGCCGAGTAGCAGGCGGCCATCGCCCACTGGTTCACCAGGACCCCGTCGGCCGGGCGGGACATCGCGGGTCGCCGGCGGAAGTCCTCCCAGAATCGATCGAACGACCCCTCGTAGTGATCGCGCAGGGCGCGCGCCGCCGGAGCGAACTCCTGCTGGTAGCAGGCCTCGAACAGGGCGTCCCCGGCGTGGGTGGCCAGTCCGCCCCACAGGTCGGGCCGGAGCATCGGGGTCACCATGGCGCCGTACCCGCCGCTGGACTTCCCGGTGATCCCGCGGTGCTCGCGCCCGGGAAGCGTCCGGTAGTGCTCGTCCACCCAGGGCACGACCTCCTCGCAGAGGTACGTGTGGTACCGACCGGTCGCTGGCGAGTCGAGGAACTGGCTGCCGCCGTACGAGGTCCAGCAGTCGACGAAGACCACGATGGCCGGCGGGGCGGCGATGCTCCCGCCGGCGCCGGCGAAGAGCGCGTCGACCAGTTCGGGCACGGTGGGCCGGAAGGCATGCCGGTTCCGCCACATGTCGAGCTGGCCGGTCATCCCCTGGAGCAGGTAGATCGAGGGGAAGCGACGGCCCCCTGATGCATCGTAGCCGGGCGGCAGATACACCCAGATGGGGCGATCGGCGGGGTCACCCAGCGGATTGTCGCGGAGCACGCGGCTCTCGAGGACGGCCTCCTCGAGGCGGCCGGCGAACGGACGTGACCAGGGTTGCATGCGATCCCCCTTGAAGCGTGGCAGCACGAGGGTATCCCCACGTGCGTGCACGGTGCGTGCCCGCGGTGTGCGGGGTGCGTGCCGGGTGCGTGCCCGCCCGGCGCCGGGTGCCTGCCCGGTGCGTGCCCGCGGTGCGCGGGGTGCGTGCCCGGTGCGTGCCCGCCCGGCGCCGGGTGCATGCCCGGTGCGTGCCGCGTGCGTGCCCGACGCGTTGGACGCCCTTGCGCGCGTGCCTGTCATACTGCCCGGCGTGTACGTCCCCGCACATTTCAGGCCCGACGACGCCGACGTTCGGGAGCTGCTCGCGAACCACGGGGCCGCCGACCTGATCACCTCCACGTCGCGCGGCCTGATGGCCACGATGCTCCCGTTCGTCTACGACGGTCCCGGCAGCAGGCCGGACGCGGGTGAGCACGGCACGCTGCTCGGACACGTGGCCCGCAACAACGACCAGTGGCGCGAGCCGGTGCAGGGCGAGGCGCTGGTCATCGTCCGCGGCCCGGACGCCTACATCACGCCGTCCTGGTATGCCACCAAGCGCGAGCACGGCCGGGTGGTGCCGACCTGGAACTACATCACCGCGCACGCGTACGGCCGGCTCGTGATCCACGACGATCCCGCCTGGGTCGAGGCGCTGGTCCGCCGGCTCACCGCCCGGCACGAGGCCCACCGTGCGGAGCCGTGGTCGGTGGACGACGCGCCACCCCGGTACATCGAGGGACAGCTGCGCGCGATCGTCGGGGTCGAACTGCAGATCGAACGGGTGGAGGGCAAGTTCAAGCTGAGCCAGAACCGCTCGGAGGCCGACGTGGACGGCGTCATCGCCGGCCTCGACGAGTCGGGCGGAGCCCGACTGGCGAGCGCGATGCGGGAGGCGCGACGCACGCCGGATCGGCAGGACGCCGTGGGCAGCCGCGAGGTGCGGACTCGTTGACACCCCCGCGGCGGGTCGCGTACTGTTCGCGCACCGTGAGAGCGATCTTCTTCTTTTACCGCGGCCCGGCGTGACCGCTCGGGGGTCCTGAGACCCGAGCCGGGTCGTGCCGGGTGGGCAGAGGTCTCGGACCTCTGCCTTTTTGTTTATCCGCTGCGGGAAGCGCCGGGGAAGGGTCGGTCGGATGTTCGTCGTGATGGCCGTGGGGGCGAGCGAGGCGGAGGTCAACGCCGTGAAGGCGCAGGTCCTCGCCGAGGGGCTGCACCCGCACGAGAGCCCGGGGATCGACCGGGTCGTGATCGCCGTGGTGGGCGACGTGGGCCCGCGCAAGCAGGTCCTGATGAACCGCCTGTCGGCGCTGCCCGGCGTGGAGTCGGTGACGCCCATCACGCGGCCCTTCAAGCTCTCCAGCCGGGAGTTCCACCCGGCCGACACGGTGATCCGGGTGGGCAGCGCCACGATCGGAGATGGCTCGCTCACGGTGATGGCCGGCCCATGCTCCATCGAGAGCCGGGAGCAGCTCATGGAGACGGCCCTGGCCGTGGCCGCGGAAGGCGCCACGATCCTCCGGGGCGGAGCCTTCAAGCCGCGCACCAGCCCCTACTCGTTCCAGGGACTGGGCGTGGAGGGGCTCCGCTACCTCGCGGAGGCCGGCCGCGAGACCGGGCTGCCGGTGGTCACGGAGGTCATGGAGCCCGGCCAGGTCGACGTGGTGAACCGCTACGCGGACATCCTCCAGATCGGCACCCGCAACATGCAGAACTACTCGCTGCTGCAGGCGGTGGGCAGGATCGACGCCCCCGTGATGCTCAAGCGCGGCTACGGCGCCACCATCGAGGAGTGGCTCATGGCCGCCGAGTACATCGTGTCGGCCGGCAACCCGAACGTAATCCTCTGCGAGCGTGGCATCCGCACGTTCGAGACGTACACGCGGAACACGCTCGACATCTCGGCCGTGCCCCTGCTGCACCACCTGACGCACCTGCCGGTGATCGTGGACCCGTCCCACGCCACGGGCAAGCGCTGGCTGGTGAAGCCGATGGCGCTGGCCGGCGTGGCGGCGGGCGCCGACGGCATCATGGTCGAGGTGCATCCGCGCCCCGAGACCGCCCTGTCGGACGGCGAGCAGTCGCTGACGCTCGACCAGTTCCGGGAGCTGATGCCGGCGCTGCGCGCCATCCACCGCGAGGTGGGCGACCTCCACCGCGATCCCGTCCTCGAGACTGCCGCGCTGGGCGTCGGCGGCTCGAGCAAACACTGATCGGGGCGCGCGTCGACATGCTCGCCGGCCCCGGCATCTCGACCAGGACCGTGGTGCGCCCGGCGGGGCGACTGCACGGGACCCTCCGCCTGCCCGGCGACAAGTCCATCACGCACCGCGCGCTGATCCTCGGTGCGCTGGCGACCGGCGAATCGCACGTGTTCGGAGGTTCGGACGGGCTCGACTGCAACAGCACGGCGGGCGTGCTCGAGGCGCTGGGCGTGAGCGTCGAACGGCTGGGCGCCCCCGACGGGGGCCGCGTGGACCGCGTGGTGCGCTCACCGGGCCGCCAGGGCTGGCGCGAGGCGGGCGGCGTCCTGGACGCCGGGAACTCCGGCACCACGCTGCGGCTCATGTCGGGCGTGCTCGCGGGGACCCCCATGTACGCCGTGCTGGACGGGGACGCGTCGTTGCGTGGCCGTCCGGTGGCCCGTATCATCGAACCGCTGCGTCGCATGGGGGCGACGCTCCACGCCCGAGCCGCAGACACTCTTCCACCTCTCACCATCGTGGGGCGTTCGTCGCTCTCGGCGATCGTCCACCGCACGCCCGTCCCCAGCGCGCAGGTCAAGTCGGCCGTCCTGCTCGCCGGGCTGTCGGCCCGGGGTGTCGTGGAGGTACGCGAGGCGGTCGCCACGCGCGATCACACGGAGCGCATGCTCCGGGCGCGCGGCATCGACGTCCGCGAGGGGCCGGCCGACGGCGAATGGGTGGTCAGGATGGAGGACGGAGGCAGCGTGCAACCGCGCGACGAGCGGGTCCCGGGCGACATCTCGGCGGCCGCGTTCTGGCTGGTGGCCGGCGCGGCCCACCGGGACGCGGAGCTCACGCTGGAGTCCGTCGGGGTCAACCCGACCCGGCGCGGTGTCGTCGACCTGCTGCGGCAGATGGGCGCGCAGATCCGCGAGAAGCCGCTGGCGACCGACGGGACCGAGCCGATGGCGACCCTGACCGTCTCCACGAGCGACCTGCGGGCGATCGACCTGGGCCCCGGCGACGTGGCCCGCGCCGTCGACGAGATTCCCGCCCTGTGCCTCGCC
>JAJYEB010000147.1 GCA_021790375.1 Chloroflexota bacterium
TCCGCCAGCCGTGGGTCGCGCCGGGCCGAGCCCCCGCGGCGTCGGCCGTGGGTCGCGCACGTCGGCCGTGGGTCGCGCCGCCGGCCGCATCGTCCGCCAGCCGTGGGTCGCGCCGCCGGCCGCATCGTCCGCCACCCGTCGCACCGGGCGGGCGGTCGGGCCGGCAGTGGCGCCGGACCGGCCGCCGCGGAATCGGGGCAGGCATGCGTGGCGCTACCATCCCCCCGTGCCCGACGCCCTCGCGGTGTCCGCGCCCGCCGCGCGCCGCTTCCTGGTCCTGCGTCACTTCCTCGCGCCGCCGCGCGGGCTGCCGGCCGGGCCCGAGAGCGTGCTGGCCGTCGTGGACCGGCTCGGGTCCCTCCAGTTCGATCCGCTCGCGGTGGCCGGCCGCAACCACGACCTGGTGCTCCACGCGCGCATCGCAGGCTACCGGCCGGCCTGGACCGACGATCTCCTGTACCGGCGCCGGTTGCTGTTCGAGGCGCTCAACAAGGGGCTGAGCATCCTGCCCTCGCGCGAGCTGCCCTGGTACCGCCACACGTGGGACCGGCACGCCGTGGTGCACGAGGGTGGCATCTTTGCCGATCACCCGGACGCGGTGGAGGCCGTGCTCGAGCGGATCCGCTCGGAGGGCCCGCTGTCGTCGCTCGACTTCGAGCGGGAACCGGCGATCGACTGGTACTGGGGGCCGACCAGCCGCGTGCGCGCGGTGCTGGAGGCGCTCTCGGAGGCCGGCATCCTGGGCCTCGCGCGGCGCGAGGGCAATCGCCGCTTCTACGACCTCGTCGAGCGGCTCTACCCGCCGGCACTGCTCGAGCAGCGGGTGCCCGAGCCGGAGCAGGTGCGGCACCGGCTGCTGTCGCGGTTCCGCGGCCACGGGCTGCTGGGGGGGACGGGCAGCGCGGAGCTCTGGAGTGCGACGGCACCCGCGCGGGCAGGGACCGGACGGTTCCCCGGGCACAGCCGCGAGGAGATGATCGCGGAGCTGGTCGATCTCGGGGAACTCACGCCGGTGCGGATCGATGGCATCCGCGGCCCGCGGTACCTGGTGACCGACGAGCTCGGCCTCCTCGCCCAGGCGGAGCGGGAAGTGGCGACGGGACCGGCGGAAGCCCGCCCCGGAGACGCGGCTCACGGCCCCGGGCGACGGGTGCCGCCCGACTCGCCCCCCGGCGCCGAGTCGCCGGTGCCGCCCGACTTGTCCCCGGCTGCCGGATTCACGGCCCCGTCCCCGGCCGTCGCATTCCTGGCGCCGCTCGACCCACTGGCGTGGGACCGTGACCTGCTCCGGTCGCTGTTCGGCTTCGACTACGTCTGGGAGGTGTACGTCCCGGCCGCCAGGCGCCGCTGGGGCTACTACGTGCTGCCGTTGCTGTTCGATGATCGGCTGGTCGGCCGGATCGAGCCGCGCGTCGACCGAACCGCCCGACGCGTCCGGATCCTGGGCGCCTGGTGGGAGGCCGGCTTCGACCCGCTCGCCGAACCGGAGTTCGTGCCCGCCCTTGCCGCCGCGCTGGAGGCGTATCGGCGGTTCGCCGGGGCCGAGGCGGTCACGTGGCCGCGGGCGCGTGATGCGCGAGCGCTCGCCGGCGCCCTGCGCAGGTACGCGGCATGAGCGGCGCGGCCGGCAGCAGCGGAGCGAACGGCGGCGTGCCCGGCGAGGGCACGGCCAGCCCGGCGCGCGGCACGGCCGACCCGGCGAGCCGACCGGGCTCCGGGCCCCGCGCGCGGACCTGGCTGCCGGTCCTCGCCGCGTTCGTGGTGGGGGCGATCGCGTACGCCGGCCTGTACTGCTTCCCGCCCATCTCGGTCGCCTACGCGCGCGAGTTCGGGATCAGCCGCACGCTCGCCGTGGCGCCCTGGACGATCTTCCTGCTCGTGACCGGGCTCTCGAGCCCCCTGCTGGGCCGCGCGTACGACGTGATCGCGGACCGCTGGCTGCTCGCGGCCGGGCTGCTGCTGATGGCCGTGGGCTGGGGGGTCGCCGTGCTCGCCAGCGACGTCGGGCTGCTCGTGGTCGCGTACGGAATCCTGCTCGCGGTCGGACTCGAGCTGGTATTCGTGGGCACCACCACCGCGATCTCGCGGCGGTACGCGGGCATGACCGGCCTGGCGCTCGGAATCGCGTACGCGGGACCGGGGGCGGGCGTCGCGATCGCGCTGCCGCTCGTGACGCCGGCGATCCCGGGGCTGGGCTGGCGCGAGGTCCTGGCCGTGTTCGGCGCCCTGTCGCTCGCCGGGCTGCCGTTCGTCTGGCTGATGACCACCGGACCCGCGGTCCTGGTCCCGGCACGGGCGACCCGCCACGCCGGTGCGACGCGCGGCCCGGAGACGGCGGCCCGGCACGAGGGCGCGGGCCCGCACGACGGATCCGGCCTGCACGAGACGTCGGCCCCGGGTGCCGTGGGCGCGGCGCGCGAGGTCGCGCCGTCCGGCGACCAGGGGCGTCCCGATGCCCTCCACCGCACGCTCCGCACCGCCCGGTTCTGGGTGCTGTTCGTGGGCGCGCTCGCGATCGGCGCGATGGACGAGGGCGTGTTCCAGACCTTCCTGCCCCACGCGACGCGCCAGGGCGTGCCCGAGGCGGTGGCCGCGCAGGGGCTCGCCATCGAGTCGGTCTCCTACATCGTCGGCCAGCTGGTCGGCGGCGCGCTCTCCGACCGGCTCGGCCGGCGCTCCGTGGGGCTCGTGGCGCTGCTGATCGTCGCGATCGGGTCGACCGCCGCGTTCGCGGCCACCGGCGCCACCCCGCAGGTGGCCGTCGCCGGTGTCGTCCTCCACGGCTTCGGGATGGGCGCCACCATCGCGGTGCGCTCGGCGGCGTTCAGCGACGTCTTCGGCGGCGCCAGCTTCGGGTCGATCTTCGGCGTGCTCGCCGTCGCCTACCCGCTGGGCGGCATCCTGCCGA
The DNA here is from genome assembly GCA_021790375.1 of Chloroflexota bacterium. GTDB lineage: Bacteria > Chloroflexota > Limnocylindria > Limnocylindrales > CSP1-4 > JAJYNJ01. The sequence continues at coordinate 2,909 of JAJYEB010000147.1, forward strand.
TCGAGCTCGGCGGCATCAGCGTGGACCGGTTCGGGACGTACTGGCCGGTGTACGGGCTCGTGATGCTGGCCGTCGCGGTGTGGGGCGTCGCGCTGGTGGTGGCCGGACCGCGGCGGCACGGACGGGCGCTCCGGGCACGGCTCCGGAGCGCCGTGGGCCGCACCTGAAGCCTGCAGACCGCGCGGCGGGCCCGCGGGGAGAGCCGAGCGGGCCCACGGGGAGAGCCGATCACGCCACCTCGCGGCGGATCGTCGCCGCCGCCAGCACCACGAAGAGCGCCGCGATGCCGACCAGCACGCCCAGGTCGAGCTGCACGCCCGCAGCCGACAGGTCGCGCCCCTGGATCATCACCTCGCGCAGCCCGTCGGCCGCGTAGGTGAGCGGCAGCACGCGGGCCAGCGGCTGGAGCAGCGCCGGCAGCGTGTCGATCCGCCAGAAGATCCCGGAGAGCAGGCCCTGGGGCACGATCACGATCGGGATGAACTGGAGGATCTGGAACTCCGTGCGGGCGAAGGTCGAGATGAAGATGCCCAGGCTCACCGCGCCGATGGCCAGCAGCATGGCGATGAGGAAGGCGAGCAGCGGGCTGCCCACGCTCGGCACGGCAAGGCCGAGCGTGAACGCGCCGAACGGCCCGAGCGCCGGCACGTCGATGCGGATCAGCATGACCGCCATCAGGACGATCACCTGCAGCGTCGCGAAGATCCCGAAGCCGAGGGTGTAGCCCAGCACGATCTCGCCCTTCGTGACGGGCGTCGCCAGGAGTCGCTCGAGCGTTCCTCCCATGCGCTCCCGGAGGAAGCTGATCCCGGTCAGGATGAACACGAGGAAATACACGAAGAACCCGATGAAGAACGGCGACAGCGCGTCGAACGTGTCGGAGCTGGGCGAGCCGAACACCGTCTCGTGCTCGATCGTCGGGAGGCCGGGAGAGCCGGGGACGATCGACGAGACGGCCCGGGCGAGGAACTGCTGGACCTGCGCGACCTGCCCGCCCTCGACGGGTGCGTTCGCGCCCTGCGTGATCACGATGAGGCGCACCCCGTGCCCCGACGCAAGCCCGCCGGCGACGTCCGCCGGGATCACCAGCACGACGTCCAGCTGGTCGTTGGCAAGTTCCGACCGGGCCGTCGATTCCGGGATCGTCGAGGACGGCAGGGCCACGGCGCCCGCGGACCCGGCCTGATCGGCCGCGCCCGGGGCCAGGAGCGCGTCGGCGATGCGCTGACCCGCGGGCCCCGCCTGGTTGACGATGCCCAGCCGGACGGCAGCCGTCTGCTGGTCGCGCAGGACCCAGCCCAGCAACGCCGAGATCACGATCGGGACCACGAAGATGAGTGCCAGCGTGCGCCGGTCGCGCCGGAACTGGGCGACGATGCGGCGAACCACGGCGAGGACGCGGCGCCGGCTCACGCCGCGCCTCCCCTGCTCACGATCGGTTGCGCCACGTCGCCGCCGTCCCCGGAGAAGCGCAGGAACGCCTCCTCGAGGTTCTCGGACCCGGCGCGCTGCCGGAGCTCCGCGCTCGTCCCGCGGGCAAAGATGCGCCCGGCAAGGATGAACAGCAGCTCGTCGCAGCGATCCGCCTCGTCCATGACGTGGCTCGTCACGAGCAGCGTGGCACCCGCCGCGGCGAGGGCACGGAAATGCCGCCAGAACTGCACCCGGAGCGCCGGGTCGATCCCCACCGTGGGCTCGTCGAGCACCAGGATCGGGGGGCGGTGGACGAGCGCACACGCGAGCGAGAGGCGGCGGCGCATCCCCCCGGACAGCTGGAGTGCGGGCGTGCCGAGCCGGTCGGCCAGGTCGACGACCCGGAGCGTCTCGACCAGCCGGGTCCGGTCGAACGACCCGTAGAGGCCGGCGAAGAAGCGGACGTTCTCCCACACCGAGAGCTCCGGGTAGATCCCGTCCGCCTGCGTCATGTACCCGACGCGGGCGAGCATCTCCCGCGAGGGCACGCGATGGCCGAGCAGCCGGGCCTCGCCGGCAGAGGGCCGTGCCAGCCCGACCAGCAGCCGGATCAGGGTGGTCTTGCCGGATCCGTTGGGGCCCAGGAGGCCGTAGATGCGCCCGGGACGGAGGGCGATGTCGACGCCGTCCACGGCGCGGATCGGCCCGAACGTCTTGACGAGGCCGCGCCCCTCGATGGCGGGCGCCGATGGGCTCGCGTCACCGTCAGGGGCCGTCATGTCCACCACCCGGTCTGCCTCGATCGTCCGTCAGGCCGGCCGACGCACGTCCCTCGCGGGCCGCGTGCGGCCGGACCGTTCTTCCGGCGTCACCGTCGCGGTGCATGCCGGTGGCGGAGATCGTAGGCCACGGCGTCCCCTCTCAGACCTCCTTGTACTCGCCCTCGACCGGCTCGTCCTCGCCGCCCTTGCCCGGCTCGCCGGCAGCGGCACCCTCGCCGGCCCCGGTGCCGGTGCCCTCGTCGCCGCCCGGCGTCGGCCCGGCCTGCTGGTAGGCGGCCGTCCCGACCTTCTGCAGCTGCGTGGCCAGCT
>JAJYEB010000148.1 GCA_021790375.1 Chloroflexota bacterium
GATCACCTGGGGCGTCCGGATGCCGGCCACGACGTCCTCGCCCTGGGCGTTGGTCAGGTACTCGCCGTAGAGCACCTTCTCGCCCGTGTTCGGGTCGCGCGTGAACGCGACGCCCGTCCCGGAGTCGTTGCCCATGTTGCCGAAGACCATGGTCACCACGTTGACGGCCGTGCCGAGATCGTGGGCGATCTTGTTGTAGTTGCGGTAGTCCACGGCGCGCTTGCCGAACCAGGAGCCGAAGACGGCCTTGATGGCCAGGTCGAGCTGCTCGTCGGGGTCGGTGGGGAACTCGCGGCCGGTGGCCTCCCGCACGATGGCCTTGTACGCGTCCACGAGCTCGCGCAGGGCGGCGGCGTCGAGGTCCGTGTCCGCCTTCGCGCCGTGCCGCTCCTTCGCGGCATCCAGTGCCTCGTCGAAGCGGACGCCGTCCACGTCCATCACGATCCGGCCGAACATCTGGATGAAGCGCCGGTAGGCGTCCCACCCGAACCGCTCGTTCTGCGTGAGCGCGATCAGGCCGGGCAGCGTCTCCTCGTTGAGCCCGAGGTTGAGCACCGTGTCCATCATGCCGGGCATCGAAAACTTCGAGCCGGAGCGGACGCTCACGAGCAGCGGGTTGTCACGCCCGCCGAACTGCTTGCCGGTCTCCCGCTCGACCTCGCGCATCGCCTCCTGGACGTCGTCCCACAGGCCGTCCGGGAGCCGCTCGCCGCTGGCGAAGTAGTCGTTGCAGGCCTCGGTGGTGATGGTGAAGCCGGGCGGGACGGGGAGGCCCGCCCGCGTCATCTCCGCGAGCCCGGCTCCCTTGCCGCCGAGGAGCCCCTTCATCTCGCCGTTCCCGTCGGCGTGCCCCCCGCCGAAGGCGTAGATGTACCGCCTGGCCGCGCGGTGGGTTCGATCGGCGACGCTGTCAGTGGTGGTCATGGATCGCTGGCTCCTTGTGGGGGACGCTGGTGGTAGGGGGCGTTCGATCCGTGGGGACGTTCGGAACGTGGCTCCGGGCAGGGTCGAATGGCGACGTGGGACCGCCCGAATTGTACCGCCCGTCGGCGGCAGGGACCGCCGGCGCGCTTGCGTGCCATCATCCGGGCATGACCGACACGCCCCCGACCGACACCTTCGATTTCGATCGCTTCGTCGCGCTCCCCCGGCTCTCCGACCTGCGCTGCTCCCCGGACGGCAGCCGGCTCGTGGTGACCGTGGACACGCCGGGCCCGGACGGCAGGAAGCTGCTCTCCAGCCTGTGGGAAGTCGACCCGGCGGGGATCCGGGCACCGCGGCGGCTCACCCGCTCGCGTGCCGATCAGCGAGGCACTGCGGCTCTGGACCGACCTGCAGCGGCACGGCGTCGAGTCGAAGTTCCTCTACTTCCCCGACGAGAACCACTGGGTGCTGAAGCCGCAGAACGCGCGCCTCTGGTACGAGACGGTGCTGGCCTTCCTCGACCAGCACCTGCTGGGCACCGAATGGGCGCGGCCGGCGCTGCTGTAGCCCCGGACCGGCGCTAGCCGCCGAAGCGGCGTGCCGGCAGCCCCCTGGCGCCCGGGCGTGCCCGGAACAGCCCCCCGGCGAGCGGCTGCGCGGCGCGATCTGCGTCGGACAGCCCGTTCCAGGCCGTGGTGATGTAGAGCTCGTCGAGCCCGTCACCGCCGAAGGTGCAGCTCGTCACCTGCGCGACCGGCAGGCGGATCTCCCGGTCGAACGCGCCGTCCGGCGTGTACCGCCGAACGCACCAGCCGCCCCAGAAGGCGACCCACACGCACCCCTCCGCGTCGACCGTGAGGCCGTCGGGCCAGCCCGCTCCGTCGGGGATCGTGATGACCCGCCGCCGATTACGCAGCGCGCCGGTCTCCCGGTCGTAGTCGAACGCGTCCACGCCGCGCGTGGGGGTGTCGATGTACCAGCACGTCCGCCCGTCCGGGCTCCAGTCGATCCCGTTCGAGATCGTGGCACCGGTCAGCACGCGCGAGGTCCGCCCGTCGGGCTCGAGCCGGTACAGCGAGGCGGCACCGGGTCGCTCGTCGTAGGCCATGGTCCCGCAGTAGAAGCGCCCCGCGGGATCCACCCGGCCGTCGTTCATCCGGATCGAGCGGTCGTCCGCTTCCACGGGGGCCAGCCGCAGCATGCGGCCCCCGTCGTCGCGCAGCCAGAAGCCGTCCTCGAGCGCGAGCAGCAGCCCTTCCTGCTCCCGGAGTGCGACGGCCCCCACCGCCTGCGCGACCGGGATGACCGTGTCCGAGCCATCCCCGGGACGGAACGCGTGCACCGCGGGGGCGAGGATGTCCACCCAGACCACCACGCGCCGCCGCTCGTCCCACAGGGGACCCTCGCCGAGCCTGGCCCGCGCATCGAGCACGAGCTCGGCCGGGGGCCACCGTCCCTGCGCGTCCATCCCGCGTCCTCCCGCTTCGTCGCCGTGCGCCAGTCCCGGGGGCCTCGACCGAGCGGAAGTGTACGGTGCCGCGCGGTTGCGGCTGCACCGCGCCCCCGGTCTGCCTTACGCTCCGCGCGTGACGAACACGCCGCGCGGGACGAGCGCCGAGACCTCGCGCCATGGCCTCCCGGGCGATCCGGATTCCAGCCCCGGAGCACGACCTCGCCGCCCGGCCCCGATCGCGATCGATCCGGCCGATCCCGGCACGCTCCTCCGGGCACTGCTCGAGATGGAGCCGCTGGCGCGCGCGGATCCCGGCGCGGTGCGGGTCGTCAGGGCTCCGGGCCGCGTCAACCTGATCGGCGAGCACACCGACTACAACGAGGGCTTCGTGCTGCCGGCCGCCATCGACCTGGAGCTGCGCATCGCGCTGGCGCCGGCCCGCGACGGGCGGGTCGAGATCGTGCTGGCGGAGACGGGCGAGCGGGCCGCGTTCGACCTCGACGCCATTGGGCCGCGGAGGGGCACCTGGATCGACTACGTCGCCGGCACGGCCTGGGCACTGCGCGAGGCCGGGGTGCCGGCCCGCGGCTTCCGCGGCCTGCTGGCGAGCACGATCCCGGTGTCGGCCGGACTCTCCTCGTCGGCTGCGCTGGAGCTCGCGTCCGCGTGGGCGCTCACCGAGCCCGCCGGCGGAGCCGTCGACCGGCTGACGCTGGCGCGCATCTGCCAGCGCGCGGAGAACGCCTACGTGGGCGTCAACTGCGGGCTGATGGACCAGGCGGCGGAGTCGCTGGGGCAGGCGGGCAGCGCCGTGCTGCTCGACTGCCGCACGCTCGACTGGCGACCGGTTCCCCTGCCACTGGACCGCTGCCGGCTGGTGGTGTGCGACACCGGGTCGCCGCGGCGCCTGAGCACCTCCCAATACAACGCCCGCCGCGCGCAGTGCGAGGCTGCCGTGGCGGAGCTGCGGACCACGGATCCCTCGATCCGGGCGCTCCGCGACGTGACGCCCGGGATGCTGGAGTCGATCCGCGGGCGGCTCGACGACGAGACCTTCCGGCGCTGCGAGCACGTGGTCCGCGAGGACCAGCGGGTCCTGGACACGGTCGCCGCGCTGGCTGCCGCGGATCTCGCCACCGTCGGCCGCTGCTTCGCCGAGAGCCACGCCTCGCTGCGCGACCTGTACGAGGTGAGCTCTCCCGAGCTGGACGCCATGGTCGACATCGCGCTCGACACGCCGGGCGTGATCGGCTCGCGCATGACCGGAGCCGGGTTCGGCGGCTGCACGGTCTCGCTGGTCGAGCCGGGTGCCGAGGCGCGGCTCCGCGACGCGGTCCTGGACCAGTACCCGCGACGGACGGGGCTGACGCCGCGGGTCTTCCTCGTCGAGGCGTCCGATGGGGTGGGCCTGATCGCGCCGGCCTGAGGCGACCGCCGTACACTGCCAGCATCCGCACGAGGACGATCCGGGGGCGTCCCGAGCAAGGGAGGTGCCGCGACACGATGACCATGCCCGATGACACCCGCGTCATCGACTCCGCGTCGGAGCTGTACAACGCGGAGCTCGTCCGCCGCGTGGACGAGACCGATGACCTGGCGTACTTCTGGGTGCGGCTCCGGGGCGAACCGGTCCCGTTCGAGCCGGGCCAGTACCTGACCATCGGCGTCTTCGCCGACGGCCGGCTCGTCCAGCGCCCCTACTCCGTCGCCTCCTCGCCGCGAACAGCCGCGGACGGGTACGAGTTCTATGTCCGCCTGGTGCCGATCCTGCGCTTCACCACGCTGCTGTGGCGGCTGCCCATCGGGCACCCGATGCGCCTCACCGGCCCCAAGGGCCGCTTCATGCTGGAGCCGGACGACGACCGCACCCACCTCTTCGTCTCGACCGGGACGGGGATCGCACCGTTCATCTCCATGATCCGCACCGGCCTGATCGACGGGAAGCCGCGGCGCACGGTGGTCGCGCACGGCGTCTCGTACGCCCGGGAACTGGGGTACCGCCGCGAGCTCGAGCGGTACGAGCGCGACGGTCTGCCGATCACCTACGTCCCCACCGTCTCCCGGGCGGCCGCGCCCGAGAATGCCGGCTGGCGGGGGCGCACCGGCCGGGTGGAGACGATCCTGGATGACGTCTGCGCGGACTACGGCCTGGTCCCCGAGCGGACCGTGGTCTACATCTGCGGCAACCCCGAGATGATCCTCAAGACCGAGTTGGTCCTCCGCGACCACGGCCTCCCGGAGCCGCACGTCAAGAAGGAGCTGTACTGGCCGAAGGGCAAGGACGCGGCGCTGATGGGTGGCCTCCCGGCCGGCGGCGGTGCGCCCGCCCGCGAGGTGGAGCTGGCGAGCCAGGGCTGACCGACCCGGGCCGGCATCGGGAACGCTCCCGCGACCTCCCCGGGCGGGCAGGGCCCTCATGACCTTCGGCCCGCCCCTACGCGAACTCTGGTGGGTCGCCGCAGAACCATTCGCACCGCACTATGCATTTAGCGGAACCGCAGCCAAGGAATATCGATGCACCAGATCCACGAGAAGCGGCAGCTCTCGCCGAACGTCACCCTGTTCAGGGTCAGCGCCCCGCGCATCGCCGAGATCCGGAAACCAGGCCAGTTCGTGATCGTGCGCCTGGGACCCGGAGCGGAACGCATCCCGCTGACGATCGCCGACGCCGACCCCGGCGCCGGGACCATCACCCTCGTGATCCAGTCGATCGGGAAGAGCACGGCCGACCTGGTGGACCTCGAGGTCGGGCAGGCGATCCAGGACATCGCCGGTCCGCTCGGCCACCCCACGGACCTGCCCGAATCGGGACACACCGTGTGCGTGGGCGGCGGCGTGGGAACCGCGGTGATCCTCCCGATCGCCCAGGAGCTGCATCGCCGGGGGCTCCCGGTGACCAGCGTGATCGGGGGCCGGTCCCGCGAGTGGGTGATCATGGAGGAGGAGCTGGGCCGCTACGGCAACGTGGTGACCTGCACCGACGACGGAAGCTACGGACGGCCGGGGT
>JAJYEB010000149.1 GCA_021790375.1 Chloroflexota bacterium
GCGGTCACTGCGCATCGCCCGCGATGGTACGCGCACGCCGGACCGGGCCGCACGAGAGGGCCCCGAGGACCTCCGGCACCGATCCAGGACGCCCGGCACCGATCCGGCAGGACGCGCAGCGTGCCCGGCACCGATCCGGCAGGACGCGCAGCGTGCCCGGCACCGACCCGGCCGGACGCGCAGGACGCACCCGGCGCGCGCCAGCGTCAGACCAGCCGCTCCTCCTTCCGCCTCACCCAGTCGAGCAGGCGATCGCGCGGCCACGTGTTCGCGACGCCGGATGCCTCCACCCAGCCCCGCCTGGCCGTGGCGACGCCCCAGCGCACGGAATCGAGCTCCTCCACGCGGTGCGCGTCCGAGTCGATCGAGAGCAGGCAGCCGTGCCCGATCGCCGCCCGTGCCCGCTCGTCGGACAGGTCGAGCCGGTGGTCCGAGCCGTTGATCTCCAGCAGCGTCCCGGTCCGGGCCGCCTCCGCGTAGACCGTGTCCCAGTCGAGATCGAGATCCTCACGCCCGCCGATCATCCGGCCCGCGGGGTGCGCGAGGATGTCGACGTGCGGGCTGCGCAGCGCCGCGAGCACGCGCGCCATGAGCTGCTCGCGCGGTTGCCGCCGCGAGACGTGCAGCGAGGCCACCACGAGGTCGAACCCGGCCAGGACCTCGTCCGGGAAGTCGAGCGTCGCGTCCGCCCGGATCTCGAGCTCGCATCCGTGCAGCAGGCGGAAGCCCTCTGCGGGAGTCGCGGCAGGCGCCCGGCCCGCGTCCTCCTCCCGCGCGAATCGGTCGTTGAGCGCGACGACGACGGCACGCTGCTCCAGGACGCGCTCCGGCGTGAGACCCCGGGCGATGGCGAGCCCGAAGGAGTGGTCGGTCAGCGCCTGGTAGGCGTAGCCGCGTGCCCGGGCAGCCTCCGCCATCTGCTCGATCGAGTGCACTCCGTCCGACCAGTCGGAGTGGGCGTGGCAGTCGCCGCGCAGGTCGGCCGGCTCGATCAGCTGCGGCAGCCGGCCCTCTGCGGCGGCCTCGATCTCGCCGCGATCCTCGCGCAGCTCGGGCGCGACCCAGGCCAGCCCGAGGAACGCGTACGCCTCCCCCTCCGTGGCGAACGTCCGCAGCTCCGCGGCGTCGCCGGTGAGTGGCTCGCCGTCCGGGCCGAGGCGCAGGTAGCCCTTCTCGGACAGGCTCCAGCCCCGCTCGCGGGCACGGGAGCGGAGCCGCACGTTGTGCTCCTTCGACCCGGTGAAGTGGACGAGGTAGGTCCCCTCCTCTCCGGGCGGCATCACCATCAGGTCGACCTGCGGGCCCTCGTGCAGGCGCACCGACGCCTTGTGGGGACCGCTGCCGAGCACGCGATCGACCGACGGCATGGCGACGAAGCGACCGACCAGCGCCCCCGGGTCGTCGGTGGAGGCCAGCAGGTCCAGGTCGCCGATCGTCTCCCGGCGCCGGCGGAACGAGCCGGCAGGGACGAGCGCGTGCACGCCGGGCGTGTCCCGCAGCTCGGCCACGATCCCCTCCACGATCCGCTCGGCCTCGCCAAGGCGCATCCGCTGCTGGCGACGATCGAGCTGCGCGATCCCGTCCAGGATCGCGGCCTCGGTCCGTTCCGACATGCCGCGGAGGTCCCGCAGGTGGCCGGCCTCGGCCGCACGGCGCAGGTCGTCGAGCGTCTCGATTCCCCGCTGCTCGTGGAGCAGCTTCACGGTGCGGGGCCCGACACCGGGGATCTCGAGCAGTGCCACCAGCGAGGGCGGCACCTCGGCGCGCAGCCGCTCGTGGAAGGCGAGCCGCCCGGTGGTCGCGAGTTCCAGGAGCTTCTTCGAGATCGCCGCGCCCACGCCGGGGATTCGCGGAGGGTGGCCCTCGCGGTAGGCGCGCGCGACCTCGACGGGCGAGTGCGCGATCGCGTCGGCGGCACGGTGATAGGCGACGGTCTTGAAGACGAGCTCGCCCTGCACCTCCAACATGTCGCCGATCTCGTGGAAGATCGCCGCGAGCTCGGCGTTGGAGAGGAGCGGCACCCCGGGCGGCAGCATGTCGCCCGGCGGACGCCCCGGGTCGGAGGCCGCATCCCGCCCGCCGGTCCCCGCGCGTTCCGGGCCGGAGGCCGCATTCGGCGCGCCGGTCCCCTCGCGTCCAGGGTCGGAGGTGGCCACCTCAGCCCACCTCGACACGATCGCGGCCGCGGCGCTTCGCGCGGTACAGCGCGGCATCGGCACGTTCGACCAGGGAGCGCGCACTGGCCACCCCCACCGCGACCCCGACCGACACCGTGACCGCGCCGTCGATCCCGACCTCGGACAGGTCGAGCGCGCGGACGGCCTCGCGGAGCCGCTGGGCTATCTCCACCGCCGATTCCTCCGTCGCTCGCCGCAGCACCACGACGAACTCCTCGCCACCGTACCGCGCCGGCACGTCGTCCGCCCGCACGGTGCCGCGCAGCACCCGACCCACGCCGCGCAGCACCTCGTCGCCTGCCGGGTGCCCGTAGCGGTCGTTGAGCGCCTTGAAGTGATCGAGGTCGAGCATCAGGATCCCCAGCGCGTCGTTGGCGCGGCGCCCGCCCCGGCCGAGCATCTCCACCAGCTCCTCGAAGTACGCGCGGTTGGGGATGCCGGTCAGCGCGTCGGTGGCCGCACGGACCCGCGCTTCCTGGTGCGCATAAGCCCGCTCGAGCGCCGTGGAAAGGTCCTGCGCCGCCGACATGAGCACCTGCCGGCTCTCGGCCGGCCAGCCGGAATCCGTGCGACGCGAGAGGACCAGGGCACCCACCACGTGCCCGCCGGCGACCAGCGGCTCGGCGAGGATGTGGCGAAGGCCGTACGCGCGGCTCACCCGGTCGGTGATGCGCTGGACCGCGTACATCGTGGAACCGGGGCGCATGGGATCGTCGTCGGAACGCACCGCGCGCGCGGCGGCCCCCGCAGCGTCGGTGCCGGGCGATCGGCCGTCGGGCATGACCGGCACCACCCTCGCCGGCCGCAGCGGCACGCCCGCACCCGTCGACGCGGAGCTCCTGGCGCGGATCTCGAACGTCTCGGCGGGCTCCAGGTCGCTGGCGGGGAAACGGGTCACCGACAGCGGGACGGCGGCGCTCGACGACACGAGCGTGGCCTCGATGATCCGCTCCGAGGGCTTCAGCCGCGCGACCACGACGTGATCGGCACCGGAAGCCTCGCGCAGGTCGTCCACGATCGCGTCGACGGTGGCGTCGGGCGAGTCCGACCGGGAGAGGCCGCGCAGCATCCGGGTGAGTGTCGCCTCGCTCGCCGCGTTCCTGGCCGCGGCGAGGTCGATCGCGCGTCGCTCCATGATCGCCGTGCCGGCGAGGACCGCGACCAAGAGCAGCCCGGCCACGCCGAACGGGCCTGGGGCGTGTCCGAGGGACACCAGCAGCAGGTCGACGACGAGCAGCGCCAGCAGCCCGGCCTCGGTGCGGCGGGCCAGTCGCACCCTCGCATCGTGCCCGGGGGACTGCGCCCGTGCCAGCGCATCGTGCCCGGGGTACTGCGCCCGTGCCTGCGCCCGCCCATCGTGCCCGGGGGGCTGCGCCTGCGCCCGTGCCAGCGCATCGTGCCCGGGGTACTGCGCCCGTGCCTGCGCCCGCCCATCGTGCCCGGGGGGCTGCGCCTGCGCCTGCGCATCGTGCCCGGGGGACTGCGCCCGTGCCTGCGCCCGCCCATGGTCCTGCAGCTGCTCCGGCCTCCGAGCCGGTGCCGCATCCGGCGGGTGGCCCGCCCCTTGGTCCGGCGCCTGGTCCGCCGTGCGGTCGTGGGGCCGATCCGGCTCCGGCTCCAGTTCATGCTCCTGCGCGTTCACCGGGCGAGCATGCGCGGCCTCCCCGGACGTGTCCACCATGCGGCCGGCATCCCGGAAGCCGGCCATCGGCACCTGCTCCCCCCGGCGGTCAGGCGGGACCGGCAGAGACGACCGGCGGCACCAGCCGGCCGGCCGGATCGCGGCCCGCCTCGTCGGGATCGCCGCCCGACCGCGCGCGCCGGGACGGTCCGGCATGGCCTGCGGACGGCGGCCGGTCCCACGGCCGGGCCGCGGGCAACGGCTCGATCCCGGTGGGCGACAGCTCGCTCTCCCCGCGCGACGGCTCGCTGTCCGCGCGCGACGGCTCGCTGTCCGCGCGCACTGGCCCGCTCTCCGCGCGCAGCGGTTCGTTGCCTGCGCGCAGTGGCCCGCTCTCCGCGTGCAGCGGCTCGCTGTCCGCGCGCTTGGCCCGGTAGAGATCGGCGTCGGCAGCGGCGATCAGCTCGCCCACGGTGCGGGCGTCCGCGGGGAACGCCGCGACACCGGCCGATGCGCCGATGGGAACCGGCGAGCGCTCCGACACGTGGAACGACGATTCGGCGAAGGCAGCCGTGATCCGGGCAGCCGCCGCGTGCGCGGCATTCACGTCGGCCTCCGGCAGGATCACGGCGAACTCGTCGCCGCCGTAGCGGGCGGGCACGTCGGATTCGCGCAGGGTGGAGCGGATCAGGGCGGCAGCCCAGCGCAGCACCTGGTCGCCCACCTGGTGCCCCAGCGTGTCGTTCACCAGCTTGAAGTCGTCCAGGTCGAGCATCAGCAGCGCCACGGGCCGGCGCCCCCGCCGGGCCCGCAGCAGCTCCTCTCCCAGCCGCTCGTGCAGGTAGCGGTGGTTGTAGAACCCGGTCAGCGGATCGTGGTCGGCGAGGTCCCTGGCCGCCTGGTACAGGCGCGCGTTCTCGAGCGCCATGGCGGCCTCGTTGGCCATGGTGGTCGCGAGGCGGACCGCGTCCTCGTCGAAGCCTCTCTGCTCGCGCGTGCACACCTCGATCAGCCCGAGCGACTCGCCGACGGCGACCAGCGGGACCATGAGCCCTGCGGACATGCCGATCTCCCGCAGGAACCGCAGCTCGGCCGGGTCGGCGTCGGTGGCATGGACGAGGTTGACGCTCGGCACCTGGTCGACGAGGACGTGCCGGGTGTCCGGGTAGCGAACGAGCGGGTAGTCGGGCGCGCGCGACGGGTCGCGCGGGAATGCCCCGAGGGTCCTGACGATGTCGCGCTCGCGTTCCCACAGGCTTATCGTCACCAGGTCGGCCTGGAGGGCACGGGCCACGTGGGCGGCGATCCCGTCGGCGACCTGGAGAGGATCGAGCGTCTGGGCGACCTCGCTGGACAGCTCGAGCAGGCTGCGCATCTCGCGCTCCCTGCGGCGCAGCTCCTCGAACGCGCGTGCGCTCTCGATGGCGGTCCCGGCAGCGTCGGCCAGGACGCTCATCAGGCGCAGGTCGCGCTCGTCGAACTGGCGCAGGCCGAGCTTGGAGAGCGTCAGCACCCCGATCAGGCGATCGTCGAAGTGCATCGGCACCACC
>JAJYEB010000150.1 GCA_021790375.1 Chloroflexota bacterium
AGGAGCAGCCGGATGGTGGCGAGGTGGCGCTCGCACGGCTCGGACCGGGGCGCTACTTCGGGGAGATCGCGCTGATGCGCGCCACGCGTCGCACGGCCACCGTCCGCGCGGTCACGGACGTCGGCGTCCTGGGCATCGCCCGCCGTGACTTCACCGCGCTGGTTGAGCATCTCCCGCAGTTCCGCGATGCGCTGGCGCCCACGGGCGGAACCGCGGGACGGGAAGGCGGTGGATCCTCGGGGACGGGGGCCTCGCATGTCGAGCCCTCGTCGGTCGAGCCCTCGTCGGCCGAGCCCTCACCAGCCCAGGCATCGCCGGCGCAGGCATCGCCGGCGCAGCCCGCTTCGCCCGAGGCCGATCGCCAACCCGGCTGAGCCTGCCGAGTGGATGCGCGCGCGACCGTCAGGTCCGCCAGGAGCCCTCGGTGGCCGCGACTCCCATGGTGCGCGGAGCCGCGTCGGCACCAGCGCCGGTCACGGCACTGGAGGGGACGAAACCGAGCTGGATCCAGTCCGCCGTCTCCCGGTTGACCACGATCGTCCCGCAGGACGTGGTCTGCGAGGAGCCGCCCGAGCGATACTCGATCCACGCGTCGGAGAGCGGGATCATCGGCCGCCGGTGGTGGGCGGAGGCGAGCGGCTCCACACCGGGCAGGGCATGGAGGTTGCCCCGGATCAGGTACGGGCCGGCGGTGACCGTGACCGGATACGTCAGCGTGTGGGTGCGCCGGGCAGGGTCGCCGCGGGGGCCATCGGCCAGGACGGCGATGAGCTCGTCGCGGGCGATCGGCACCTCGTCGGCATGGATGGTCCGGGCATCCTCGAGGCTCTCGACCAGCACGTCGCACAGCAGGTAGTCGCGGTGGCCGTTGAGCGTGTCGCTCAGCCGGTCGCTGTCGAGCTGGATGCGTCCGGAGACCCGGCAGTCCTCGGTGAACGCGACGAGCTGGGTCCAGGGCAACGCGGGCGGCGTCGCGCCGGCTCCCGCGTTCTCGTCGGTTCCGACGGGACCGGTCCGGAGGACCAGGCGCAGGCGATCGCGCAGACCGCGGCTCATCGGACGAACCGACGGTGAGGGCAGCGGCACGAGGCGCGCGGGCAACTGGCGCGCCGTGCCCGTGGGGCGGTCATGGTGACTGGCGGCTGGGCCGCCACTCAGCTCACGGGGAGGTGCCGCAGCACCTCGATGCGCCGGAGCATCTCGGCATAGCGAGCGGCCGGGGCCAGGGGCTCGGTCTCAGCCTCGGACTCCGCCATCGGCGCGAACGCCGGCTCGGGCTCGGACTCCGACTGGGCCATCGGCGCGAACGCCGGCTCGGACTCGGACTCCGCCATCGGCGCGAACTGGACCTCGGGCTCGGGCATCGGCGCGAAGGTGGCGTCGGGGCCGGCCTGGGCCGCGGCCACGAAGGTGGGCTCCTCCGTCGATGAGAACGCAGGGTCGGGCTCGGCCTGGGCCGTCCGCGCCGAGTCTGCCTCAGCCGCCGGCTCGAACGCGGGCTCAGGCTCGGCCTGGGCCATGGTCGCGAACTCAGACTCCGCCGGGGTCGTTGCCGCCGGCTCCGGATCGGCCGCGGCGGCTGCCACGGCAGGCTCGACCTGGCCCGTCGGAACCTGGCCGGCTCCCGCGGCGACCCGCCGCTCCTCGAGATCGATGAGCTCCTGCACGTGCCCGAGCTCAGTGCGGATGATCTCGCGTTCGCGCCCGATGAGCTCGAGCGAGCCGGACAGAACGTCATCACGCGCCTGCAGCCCCGTCCTGATTGCAGTCAGCATTTCGATCTCGTTCATGCCCGCACGATAGTTGTCCCGGCCGGGCCGCTCATACGATCAAAAAGGACTTTCCACCGGCGCCGATAGTACTGGGGCAGCCCGTCCCGCCGGGTAGTCGAGCCCGCCGTGGGGTGCGCAATCGGTGGGCAGGACCGGCAATGGATCGCGCGCGCTGCCGAAGTTCGACGCGAGGGCGGGTCCACCATAAGTTGACCCATCCGGCGATCACGCCGACCGCCGGTACGTCGTCGCCGGCGAAGGTGCGGACTACCATCACGTCCAGATCGCAGCGCGGAGGGATACGGATGAACGTCTACCTCATCACGGTCGAGGATCGCTCGGGGGTGCTCGCGCGGCTCTTCGACGCCGCGGCGAGGCGCCACGTGAACGTGGCGCCTGCCTACGGCCTGTCGGATGGAATGCGGGGCCTGATCGCGCTCGGTTCCGATGACGAGGCCGGGCTGCAGGCGGCAATCGCCGACGCCGGCTACACGGCCACGGCGATCGAGCTCGTGGTGATCGAGCTGGAGAACCGACCGGGGACCGGGGCCGAGGTCACGCGCAGGCTGGCAGAGGCCGGCGTCGACCTGCAGATCGCCGTTCCGGTGGGCATGAGCGGTGACCTGGTCGAGATGGGGTTCGGGGCGCGAGACACCGCGCGCCTCAGGAGTGCCCTCGGCGTCTGACCCGGGCGGCCGCGGCGCCCCAGTGAGGGACGCTTCGGGCGGACGATCCGACGGTTTCGGCGCGGCGTTGAACGTTTCCGCGTGCGGCGTCGTCAGTTGAGCATGATCGGAACGGAGGGACGACCGGCGGTGGAGGCACCGATGCGACACCGGCTGGCGGACGAGGACGCGCGCGCCCGCGCCTTTGCCGGCATGGTGGACCGTCACGCGCTCGACGCGGCGTACCGATACGCCACGCTGATCCTCGGCGATCCCTCCGACGCGGAGGACGCGACGCACGACGCGGCGCTGACCGCCTGGCGCCGGTTCCCGGAGCTGCGGGATCCGGCCAGGTTCGACGCGTGGTTCGGGCGGATCCTGGTGAACTCGTGCCGTGACCGCCTGCGGGTCCGGCGGCGCACGGTGCACGAGATCCTGGACGACGGCAACGCCGGCTCCACGGTCGATCCGAGCGACGCGGTGGCGCGACGGCACGCGCTCGTCCAGGCGATCCGGACCCTCAGCGCCGACCACCGCGAGGTGGTCGTGCTGCGCTTCTACGCCGACCTGACGGTCGACCAGATCGCCGGCCGCACCGGGGTCGGCGCCGGCACGGTGAAGTCACGCCTCCACTACGCGCTGCGCGACCTGCGCCGCGCGCTGGGATCGGAGGACGAGGAGATGCGCGATGAGCGGTGACGAGCGAATCGATCGGGACCTCCGATCCGTCCTGCGTGATCTCGCGGTCGACCCGGCACCCGACCGGCTGGTCGAGCGCGTGGCCTCCATCCCGTGGAGCGCCCAGGCGGCGGCCCCCAGGCGATCCCTGCCCCGCCTCCTGACCGCCCTCGCGGCGGCGGCCGTGATCGTGCTGGTCGCGGGCGCGGTGATCGCCACCCGACCCGGCGGCACGACGCCGGTGGGCGGCCCGTCCGCGACCACCTCGCCTGCGGCAGCCACCCCGTTGCCGGCGACCACGCCGTCGGCGGCGCCTCCGTCGGTCGTGCCGGGCACACCAGCCGGGGGCCCCGTGCCTGCCGGCTTCCAGGTCGCGTCGGTCACGTTCGCCTCGCCGGACCTGGGCTGGGCGCTCGGAACCTCGACCTGCTCGGCGCCGCCGTGCACGGCGATCCTCCGCACGTCGGACGGCGGACGGACGTGGGCCGCGATCCCGGCGCCCGGCACGCCCGTGGTCCAGGGGCCGGCGCAGCCCGGATCGACCCCCGGGGTGAGCGGGCTGCGCTTCGCCGACTCGCTCGACGGGTGGGCCTACGGCCCCGATCTCTGGGCCACTCACGACGGCGGTGCAACGTGGCATCGCGTGACCATCCCCGGCCTCTCCTCGGGCGCGGTGATCGTGGCCCTGGAAGCCTCGGCCGGATCGGTCCACGCGGTGGCCTACGAGACGGCGGCCCAGGTTGCCGTGCGGATCGCCTCGAGCCCTGTCGGGTCGGACGCGTGGACGCTCTCGCCAACGCGGGTCCAGATCGGTGCGGGGCCGGTGCCGCAGTCGCAGCTGGTGCTCTCAGGCAGCGCCGGCTGGCTCGTGCAGGTCGACCGGACGGTGGTCGGCGGGGCACGCCTGGTCAACGGCGCCTGGGTCGCGTGGACCCCACCCTGCGCCGCGGTGATGGGCCCGGCCATCCTCGCGGCATCGGGCCCGACCGAGCTCGTGGCCGCGTGCGACGGCGGGATCTGGGGCACGCCGCCGAGTGCGGCGCAGCAGGGTGAACACCTCTACGTCTCGCACGACGGCGGTGCGACCTTCGTGCAGACCGGCACGGCCGTGCCGCTTGACGGCGCAGCCGCGGTCGCGAGCCCGGCGGCAGGATCGGTGCTGGTGGCCGGGACCACGGCACAGGCGGCGGCGCTCACGGGCTCGTTCGACGGTGGCCAGACGTGGCAGACGGTGCTGCAGACCGGGAAGCCAGGGCGCCAGGCGGCCGTCTTCACCTACCTTGGGTTCACCACGTCGACCCAGGGCGTGGCGCTCACGGCGTCCGGAGCCGGGACCGGCAACGGACAGAACGTCGGCACGCTCTACGTGACGCGCGACGGCGGACGGACCTGGTCGGCGGTGTCGTTCGCGGGGCAGTGAGCGTTGCCCTCGGGGCTGCGCCGGGTCGGGCCACGCCGGGTCGGGCCACGCCGGGCTAGAAGACCGAGTAGCGCTCCGGCGGGCTCGCGTAGCTGTTCGCGTTCGTCTGGGTCGGGTCGGCGACCGCGCGCACGTACCACTGCCCGCGGGTGGTGAAGGCCCAGGTCCAGCTGGCGCGCCCACTGGCGTCCGCGTACACGTCGCGCTTGGTGGCAAACACCCAGTGTCCGCCCACCTGGTGCCAGAACTGGAACGTGACCTTCGCCGGCGCGAGGGTGGGCCCGATCGGACGGACGGTGGCCGTGAAGGTGACCTTCGTGCCGGCCGGCACGCTCCTCACCTTGCCCAGGCTGGTCGGGCGCAGCACGATGAGCTGGCGCACCACGACGCGAACCGGCGAGCTGGTTCCCGGGCCGAGGTCGGGCGTGCCCGCGTAGGCCGCCTGGAACTGCGTGTTGACGGGCGGGGTGTAGGTGAACGTGGCTGATCCGGTGGCATCCGTGGTGGCGGTGGCGACGTCCGACCACTGGGTCTCGTTCTGCTGCATGCGCTGCAGCGTGACGGTGCGGTTGGCTCCGGACTGCGCGATCTGCACGTTCAGCGTCACCGGCTGGCCCCAGGCGATGGCCGTCGCGCTCGCGGTGATGCCGAGCTGCGCGGCGGGAACCGTGACGGTGAACATCGCGGGGACGGTGATGCCGCCGCCGGGGGGCTGGTTGACGACCGTCACCGAGCCGGCACCGGGCGCGGCCGTAAGCGCGGCCGGCACCACGGCGGTCAGCTGGTTGGGTGA
>JAJYEB010000151.1 GCA_021790375.1 Chloroflexota bacterium
CGTCGACGGAGCGGTCGTCGACCACGATCACCTCGAACCGCGGCCGTCCGTCCGGGTCCCGATGGTCCTGGGCCGCAAGGTCGGCGAGCAGGTGCGGGATCACGGCGGCCTCGTCTCGCCCGGCGACGAGGACGGTTGCCGTGGGGAGCGGACCGAGCCGTGCGATCGCGGCGTCGTCCAGCGGTGCGAGCGGTGGGCGGCGGCTCATGGGGGCCAGCACCAGGGTGACGGCGGCGAACAGGACGCACAGCGCGGCCAGCGCGGCCACCGGGACGACCAGGACCAGGGCCGCCCCCAGGAGGATGGCCGCGGCCATCGTCACCACGGCGGCGGCCCGCCATCGGAGCGGTGTCGCGCTCATGGGACGCTCACGTGTCGCTGCCGGGCCGGTCGCTGCCGGGCCGGGATGCGCCGCCCCCGTCGTCGCCCGTTCGCGCGGGCCGCACGTCACCGGCCGACCGCCGCGGACTGGTGGTCACCGCGACGGGATCGACCGGTGCCCCGTAGGGGACGGGGATGGCCGAGGCCGGCCGTTCTGCCGTCACCACCAGGATGGAGCCCACGCCCACGGCTCCCACCAGCAGCGCGGCGCCGAGCAGGACGGCGGGCGTGCCGACGAGGTCCGCGACCGGGCCGACGATCACGATGGGCAGGAAGCTCGAGATGCTCACCAGCATGTTGAGGACGCCGAAGACGCGACCCCGCACCTCCTCCGGCAGCTCCTCCTGGAGCTGGGTCTGGGCGGGGATCGCCACGAACGCGTACGCGCCACCTGCCAGGAACGCCAGGAACACCACGATCGCCAGCAGGGAGACCAGTCCGCCCAGGTCGGCCACGGTCTGCCGCCGGGCGTTCTCCTCGAGGAACCGGGAGAGCGGGCCGGCGATCGAGAGCACCACCAGGGTGAGCGACAGCCCGAGGAGGCCTCCCTCGATCACGCGGCGACGGGGCATGTACCGGCCGTACGCGTTGAGGAAGAGGATCCCCATCACGATGCCGGCCGCCAGCGGGAGCACGACCACCACGAAGTCCTGCTCGCGCAGCCCGAGGGCCTTGGTCGCGAAGCCCGGCCCGAGCACCCCGAGCACCCCGATGAGGGAGGCCGTGATGGCCAGGTACGTGAGCGACCAGAAGATGCGGGGGTTCGTGCGGATGTAGGCGAGCCCCTCCCGGAGCTGCGCCAGCAGCGTCGCGACCGCCCGCTCGGCACCGCCCAGTGCCCCCTCCGCGGCGGGTGCCTCCGGCTCCGTGCTCGGGAGGGTCACGCAGAGGGCCGCGGCCACGAAGTAGAACATCGCCACGAGCAGCAGCAGCGCCTGCGCGCCGGCCAGGTTGACCACCAGGGGACCCAGGAGCGCGAACCCGAGCGCGAACGACGCGTTCAGGGTGAAGGTGAAGAGCCCGTTGGCCTGCATGAGCCTGTCCCGCTCCACCAGGTGCGGGATCATGGCTGCCTCGGCGGGCGCGAAGAACGTCGTCACCGTCGAGACCACCACGTTGAGCACGTAGACCAGCAGGAGCTGGTTGCTGACGACCACCATGGCGAGGAAGGCGCCGCCCCGCAGCAGGTTGGTCGAGATCAGGATCAGGCGGCGGTCGATGCGATCGACGTAGACGCCGGCGATCGCGCTGAAGACGACGGCGGGGACGAGGAAGGTCAGGATCAGCAGGCTGACCGCGGAGTTCGACCCGGTCAGGCCGTACACGACGATGGTCAGCCCGTAGATGACCATGTTCCCGCCGATCTGGGTGGACGCCTGCGCGAGCCAGAGCGACAGGAACCGCCGGTTGGACAGGACCCCGAGACCGGACGGCTCGGGGGCCGGGACGCCCCCCGTGTCGTGCGGAGGTGCGCCGGAGCTGCCTCCCGAACCAGCCCCGGCGGAGTCGTGCCGGCCGGCGGGCGGTTGATGCGGCGGCCGGCGGGCCGCTCCCGACTCCGTGGGGCTCATGGCGCCGGGTCCGCGGCGGCGGGTCCCCGCTCGACGAAGGCGACGAGGCGCCGTTCGAGATCGCGCCGGGCGAGGAGCACACGACGGCCGCAGCCGTCGCAGATCAGCCCGATGTCGGCACCGAGGCGGACCACGCGCCACGTCCGGGCGCCGCACGGGTGCGGCTTGCGCAGCCGGACCCGGTCGCCTTCCCGGAACTCGACGACGGGACGGTCAGGCATCCGCCCTCAGTGCTCCGCGGCGCACGCAACGCGCTGGACAGTCCGCACGCCGGCGCGGGAGGTGCCCCGCTGGGTCGCGACCTGCAGGGCACGCTCGGTCACGTGGTCCATCGGCGACAGCGTACCAGAGCCTACAGGCGCGGCCGGGCGTCCGCGGGGATCAGCGACCGGTCCGTGGCGGGCAGCACCAGGCTGTTCTCCGGGGAAACCGCGAGCTGGACGTTGGGGCTGGTCACCTGCAGCTGGCTGACGATTCCCCCGACCCGCGTCAGCGCGGCAGTCAGGTTGATGCTGTTGCCGATCGCCGATACCTGGAACGACGATCCCAGTGCCACGTTCTCCACCGACAGGGCGCCGGGAGGGCCGGCGACGACGGTGCTGGCCACCACGCGAACCCCGTCGATGGCGAGCGCCTCGGCGCCGGCGAGCCGAAGCTCGTTGATCAGGTCATTGGCCGCGTCGGCGCTCATCGGCCCGGTGCAGTCGACGGTCACGCCCCGTCCGGTGACCGGGTCGAGCCCCGCCCAGAGGCGGATGCTCGCCAGGTCTTCCCGGAGCCCACCCACCGCGGAGACGCCCAGGCTCCGAGCCTGCTGGAGATCGCGTGCCTGGGTGCGCAGCGTGTCGACCTCGGCGGACAGCTGGCCGTTGCGCTGGTTCAGGTTCGCGATGAGCGTGGTGAGGTCCTGGGACGTCAGGTTGGCCAGCCCCACGCCACCCGCCTGGGCACGCAGCTGCACGATCGACAGGAACCCGAGCAGCAGTGCCACGATCGCGATCGTGAGCTGGGCCCTCCGCGATCGCATGCCCGACCTCACGGCGCGACCCCCGGCGACGTGGCCGGCGAGGGCGATGCGGGGAGCGCGCGCGCATACGTGAGCGCGACGCCACCCGCGTACGCGGGGACGACGGCCTTGTCCAGCGAGCCGGCGCCCAGGCGGATCCCGAACCCCTCGACACGTGCCTTCACGTACTGCGCGAAACTGGCGGAGGTCGTCATCCGGGTGTAAAGGTCCCTGGGCCCGATGGCCACGATCTGGTAGGGCGGCTGCAGGTACGCGCCGTTCAGCAGGATCGACGACCCGATGTCGGTCATCCCGCTGGTCGCGGTGATGCGCTCGCCGTTGACCGCGATGGCCTCCGCGCCGTCCAGCCAGAGCTCGTCGACCACCGCGCGGATGTCGCTGGAGCTCACCAGGTAGTCGCCCGGCGCCGCACCCGGCGGGATCGGCTGGGTGGAATCCTCGAGCTGGACCACCACCCCCGGACCCTGCAGGTCGATGAACCCGGCCGCCAGCCGGGCCTGCTCCAGCTGGTCGTTCAGGCTGGTCACCAGTGCGCTGTTGCCGGCCGACGAGGCCTCCAGCTGCTCGATCTGCGCCCGCAGCGCAAGGATCTGCGCCTTGAGGTCGTCCTGCTGCTGCTGCAGCTCCGTGGCCGTCGCGACGAGCGGCGGCCGCTCCTGGGTCGTGTACTGGACCAGCGACGGTTGCGCTCCTGCCTGGGCCACCATCAGGAACCCGAGGACGAGCAGGGCGGCCGCGAGCGTGAGCTGCCAGCTCGGTACGCGCCGCGCCCGGGCGATGAGCCCCTTCACCGGGCGCTCCACGCGGCGCGGGCATGCCGGCGGCCGGCGGCCACCAGCGCCGTGGACGAAGCCAGGAGCAGCACGGCCGCCGCCGGGAGCGGCGTGCTCGACGGTGCGTCGGGCGGCGCGGCTCCCGGGGCCAGGATGGCCGTCGCGCCGGTCGGCGCCGGGACTCCCGCCGACTGGCCGCCGGGGGAGGCCGAGGGCGCCCAACCGGGCGGGACTGGGCCGGCCGGTGCCGGCCGGGGCCCGTAGGTGGGCGGCGGCCGGACGCCGATGGAGGCCAGCCAGGCCGCGTCGAAGGTCGCCGCGGTGCCGCCCGTGGCTGCCTGGAACGCCTGGTCGTCGGTCGCACCATGGGCGTAGGTCGCCACCAGGCGCTGCAGCGACGCCGTGCCGTACGTGCGCAGGAAGTAGTTGACGGCGGATACCGCCTCGGCGTACGAGAGCACGAACGCGTCGGTGCCGGAGGGGAAGGCCCCGCTGAGGCCGTCGAGCGGGACGATGAGCCCCTGGGCAATGCCCTGCTGCAGGTCGGCGGCGCGCTGGTCGGGTCCCTCGGAGTAGTAGACCGCCAGCCCCTCGTCCAGCCAGAGCGGCGGTACGTGGTAGGGGTTGTGGGTGGCGACCTCGAACACGTGGTGGGTCACCTCGTGCGCGATCTCGGTCACCGGCCAGTCCGACCCGAGGTCCGACGGGAGCACCGTCCCGAACGCGGTGTGGGTGTCGGGGATGTACACCCCCGCCGCGTCGGCGTTGGCGCCCGACCCGATCGCATCGAAGAACGACGCCGAGTCGTTGTAGATGAAGAAGTCCAGGTGCGGCACCGTGCCGGTGAGGCCGAATGCCGAGGCGCCGCGCCTGATGGCGGCCTCGGCCGCCTGGAGCCACGTCCGGGCGGTGCCGGTGCTCACGCCGTACCAGTGCAGGGTGACCGTGGCGCCGGAGATGGCCTGCCAGGCGAACCGGGTGTCGACGACCGTGACCGACCCGGACGGGCCGGTCCGGGTCACCCCACCCGGCAGCGTCACGCGGAACGCGTAGCGGTACACGGTGTTGACCGAGCCCGTGTCGGCCTGCGTCACCGACGCGCGCCAGGAGCCGTCGGCCGCCTGCGTGACCGTGGCGTCCTGGACGGTCGAGCCGGGCACGTACGGCGTGGAGACGACGAGCTCGACCCGGGCCGGCCGAACGCTCGCGTGGAAGGTGTCCCGGAACTGCAGCGGCTGCAGGAGCACGGCGGTGGCGCTCGGCGCGTCGAACGAGACGGTGGGCGCGGCGGCCGCGACCGTCGCGGGGTGCAGGGCGAGTGCGCCGAGCAGCAGCGCTCCGGCGAGGGTCCTGGTCAGCGGGACCATGCGAGCCCCGCAAACCTGGGGATCCCGAGCGCGCTGGTCGTGGCGCCCAGCAATCCGGTCCGGCTGAGCGCCCACGAGGCATCGCCCTGCGAACCCGGGGCGGCGTAGCTGAGCGGGACGATCGGCACCTGGGCCTGGGCGATCGCCTCCGCGGCCGCGTACGCGCGCGCCTGGACCGCGGGA
>JAJYEB010000152.1 GCA_021790375.1 Chloroflexota bacterium
GGCCAGACCGACCACCGTGTCCGCCGCGCCGTAGTAGAGGTCCAGCCGGTCGGCGACGGGATCCACCAGGGCGCCGGAAGGGAACACGACCTGCGGGACGTCTCCCGACCGCTCGTACGCCGCCTGGGGCCCGAAGACCCACTCGTCGCTGCGCCGCAGGACCACCGTCGGGTCGTCCAGGTCGAGCAGCGCGAGCCCCATCCGGTAGATCGGTCCGGCAGCCGTCGCGTGGACGCCGTGGTAGAGGATCAGCCAGCCCTCCGCCGTCTCGATCGGGGGTGGCCCGAGGCCGATCTTCCCGGCGTCCCACCACGCCCCGTCCCGGGCCTCCAGGAGCAGCCGGTGGTCGGCCCAGTGGCGCAGGTCCGGCGAGAACGAGAGCCACATGTGGGCTCCGCCGCGGACCGGCGAGGGGCGATGGATCATGGCCCAGCGGCCCCCGATGCGGCGGGGAAAGAGCGCCGCGTCCTTGTCCTCGGGCGTCATGACGGGTCCGATCCGGTCCACCTCGCGGAAATCACGGGTGGTGGCGAGGGCCACCAGGGGACCCCGCCTGCTGTACGCCGTGTAGGCGATGGCCCACGTCTCCTCGGCGGCCAGCCAGGTGAGGCGAGGGTCCTCGCACCCCCAGACTTCCTCGGGGGCCCGGTCCGGCTCGGACCGGAGGAGCGGTGCCGGGTCGAACCGCCAGCCGGTCATGCCGTCCGCGCTGCGGGCAACGTGGAGCTGCGAGATCCCGCGCATGTCCTCCACGCGCACCAGCAGCAGCGCCTCCCCGCCGACCCGGGCGGCGCCCGGGTTGAACACGGCATTGGCGGGATACGGCACGTCGGCCGCCGTCAGGATGGGGTTGGCCGTGCTGCGACGGAACAGCGGCTCGCGGTCGCTCACCACGAGGCCCTCGCCGGGATCGGGCCGAGGCGGGGTGGGCGGCGGGGATCGGGGCGCCTGGGTCGCGACTCCGGCTCGGGCAGAGGCGTCGGCGCTTTCGGCGGCCGCGCCAGGTCCCGCAGTGCTCGCGTCCGCTCGACGGCCGTCAGCCACATCAGTGTCGATTCCGCGCCCTGGTTCGCATTCACCCCACCGGGGGTCAGGCCGTCGTGGCACCCTCCCCGCTCCGGATCCGCCACCGGCACCCCGACGTCGTTGTCCCCGAGGAACCAGGCGTAGGCCCGCTCGGCGGCCTCGCGATACCGCTCGCGGCCGGTGGTGCGGTAGGCGGCGTCGGCCGCCAGGAGCAGCGACGTCGTCTCGATCGGCTGCTGGTCGAAGCGGGCGCGGGCGCCGTCGCGCGGCCACCAGCCGTGGCATCCCACCGGCGAGATGCGGCCGTCGGGCAGGGTCTGGACGGCCAGCAGCCAATCCAGCACCCGGAGCCCGGTCCGGGCCGCGCCTGCGCGGGCAGCCCGTTCTCGTAGGTCAGCGACAGCTCGGGCCAGGGCCACTCCCGGACGTACCCCCTCGCCTCGAAGGAGCGTCGCAGGCCGGCGGTCAGCCGGCGGTACGCCGCGGGCAGCGAGCTGCCGATGCCTCCGCCCCGCGTCGCCGCGTCGCAGCCCAGCATCGCGGAGGCTCGGGCGCGGATGGCGGTGAGCTCCAGCGCGGCCGGGAGGGCGCGGGAGAACATCGTGCGGGCTTCCTGGCGCATCCCGGGTTCCCCGGCCCGCCGGATCGCCTCGCCCAGGGCAAACACCATGCGCCCGTGCGCGTCCTCCGAACCGACCTCGTCGACCCACGATCCATCGGCGCGCCGGAGGTTCCGGGCCCGCCCCTGGCCGGCGTCCAGTGCCTCGGACAGGAACAGCAGGGAACGGCGCGCGGTGGATGCCACGGCGTCCCAGCCCACCACCCGGGCCTGCAGCAGGTCCACGACCAGGGCGCGCGCGACGTCGTCGGTGCAGTAGCCGTGGACCGGGTCGGGGCTGGCGCCCCGGGCGTGCTGGAGGATCCCGAGCTCGCCCGTGAGCGCCTCGAGGTGTTCGCGGTGGACGGGGGGGAGAGCGTACACGACCTGCACGGGATGGACCGCCCCGGTCTCAGGCATCCAGCACCCCCGACGGGACCGCGCGCAGCAGTGCGTGGGGGAGCCGTCCGGCATCCAGGCCGGCCCCGGCGATGAGACGGGATCGGGCGACCCGGTCGAACAGCCCCCGGTAGGCCGTGCCGACCTCGGACCACACCATGTGCCGCCCGAACTGGTGGGCCCGGGCGCCCATCCGTTCGCGGCGAAGCGGGTCGGCGAGCACCTGCACGAGCGCGGCGGCCAGCGCCGGCGGGGAGGCCGGCGGGACCAGGGTCCCGCGATCGTCCGCCAGCAGCTCGACGGCGTACTCGTACGCGGTCGACACGACTGCCTTGCCGGCGCCGACCGCATACGACAACGTGCCCGAGACGATCTGCTCGAGGTTCGGGTATGGCGTGACGAACACGTCGGCGGCCTGCAGCCAGCGCCCGAGCTCGGCCTGCGTCACGAACCGGTCCTCGAACCGGACGTGGTCGGCCACGCCCAGCTCGGCCGCGCGTGCCACCAGGCCGTCGCGGTACGCCTCGCCCTCCCGTCGCAGGAGCTCCGGGTGGGTTGCTCCCAGGATCACGTACAGCGCGTTCGGGATCGCCTCCACCACGGCCGGCATGGCGGCGATGGCGAGATCGTAGCCCTTGCCCGGCCCGATCAGCCCGAAGCTCAGGATGACGGCGCGCCCGGCCAGGCCGAGCCCCGGCTTCACCAGTTCGGGGTCGACGCGCGCCAGGTCCGGCACGCCGTGCGGGATCACGCTGATCCGCATGGGGCTGACGCCGTAGACGTGCGTCAGGAGCGTCGCGGCGGCCTGCGACATGACCACCACGCCCTCCACGGCCGCGCACAGGCCGGACAGGATGCGATGCTGCGAGGGTGTGGGCGTCCTGCGCACCGTGTGCAGCGTGGCCACGGCCGGCATCCGCAGGGCGCGGACGAAATCGAGCACGTACTCGCCGTCGGCGCCGCCCCAGATGCCGTACTCGTGCTGGATGGAGACCAGCTCCACGCCGTCCCGGGCAAGGGCACGGGCCGTCCGCGGGTAGTCCGCCGCGACGTCGCGGCGGATGCGGTGCCGGACCTCCATCGGGTAGATCGTGGGAGCGTCCGGGGGGTGCAGCGCCACGATGCTCGTGGTGCCGGTGGCGCGGGCGAGGTCGTGGGTGAAGGAGGCGATCCCACAGTGGCGCGGCGGATAGGTGGCCACGATGGCCGTGTGGAGGGTCAACGGGTCGCTCCTCTCGTACAGACCTCGAGGAGGACGAACCCGGGCATCCGGCCTGAGGAGTCCCGGGGGCCGGCGGTCGCCGGCGGGCACCGTCGCCGGCCGTCAGTGACCGAGCCAGGCGAGGACGGCGACGAGCGCCGTCCCGGCCAGGGCAAGCTTGATGAGCAGGCCGGCCCAGTCACGGGCCGCAGGCGGCACGCCCAGGGGCACGCCGCCCAGCGTGTTGGGACGGGCGCAGTCGCGCAGGACGTTGGGGCGGACCTGCGCCGCCCCAACCGCCGCTGCCGTCACCGCGGGGCTATGCCCGGCGGATCTGCGTGGCGCGGGGTCCCTTGGGGTTGGCCTCGATCTCGAAGGTGACCTTCTCGCCGCCGGCCAGCTCGTCGAAGACGAGGGTCGGCGTGAGGCCGTCACGATGGAAGAAGTACTGCTTGCCGTCGTCGCCGGCGATGAAGCCGAAGCCGCGCTCGCCGATCACCCTGGCAATGCTGCCGGTGTTCATGGATGAACCTGTTCTCTTCCCGAACGAAGTGGCAGACGCACGGCCCGTTCGAGAAGGGGCGACCACGCGGAGCGCCGCCGGCAGTTGCAGGTGGCCTACCCACGGTACTCCCTCCCGGCCGATCCGGCAATGCGCGGGGGTTTCGGGCGGTCCAGGAGGGCCCGGCGGTCCCGGAGGGCCTGGCGGTCCCTATCCCTGCGACGAGAGTCCGGCGGGCCCGTCGTGGGTGTCCGGTGGACGGGGCGCGCACTCCTCGAGGACGGCGCGGGCCGACGCGGCGTCCCCGCGACGCGGGACCAGGACGCGCACGATGGGCAGGTCGAGGCCGCCGGCCAGCCGCTGCACCTGGCCGCGCACGCTCCCGGGTGCGCCCCACGCGCCCACCGCCGACAGGAACGCCGGATCCCAGTCGGCCCCGTGCTCCCCGACGCGCCGCAGCTCGTCCGCGAAACCCATCCGCTCGAAGTGGCGCCGGTACGCCGGGGGCGCCAGCGCGTAGCGACGAACGGCCGCGCCGAGGGTCGCGCGGGCGGCTTCCGGATCGGGGTCGACCGCGGTCCGGATGTACTCGACCAGCGCGGGGACGGGCCGGCCCTCCGCCCGCGCCGCGGCCGCCACACGCTCGCGGGACCAGGCGATCTGCGCGGCGGTGCACCAGTTGAGGGCCACCCCGTCCGCGAGTTCGGCGGAGACGCGCAGCATCAGCGGGCCGAGCGCGGCCACGTACAGCGGCAGTTCCGGCGGAAGGAGGGCCCGCAGGTCCGCCAGGTACCGGCGCATCCCGTCGGCCGCGTGCTCCATGCGGCCGCTGCCCACCGCGAGGGTGAACCGCCGCCCGGTACCTTCCCAGGCGCGACGGGCATGCTCGGCATAGAACGCGGCGGGTTGACCGGACGCGGGTACCGCCGAGATGCCCACCGCGAGGCCGCTGGCGGCGTGCCAGCGCAGGCACCGGTCGAAGGCCGCGGCGTCCGCGCCCGACGGTGTCCACGCGGCCCGGTAGCCGAGCTCCGCGCCGAGCCGGACCAGGTCGAGCTCGTCGCGCTCGGTGAGGCCCTGGTCGGGGTCGACGGCAAAGGCGACCTGCATTCGCCCCGCGACCTGCATGCGCCGTACGGTACCAGCGCCACGCCTGCGCGCGCGACCGGTGTCCCGTCCCGTCGAGCCGTGGCCGCCCGTGTGGCTGCCGGCCCCGGCGTCAGGCACCCTCGGAGAGCTCGGCAGTCCTCCCCGGTTGCCGCGGTTCCCCGGCAGGCTGCAGGCGCCCCGACGGCAGCAGCAGCGAGAAGACGACTCCGAGCAGGACGAAGCCGGCGGCGAAGAAGCCCGTCAGGCGCGCGGCGTCCACGAAGGCCGACTGGATCGGAGCGGCCAGCCGCGGAATCGACGACAGGAACGCCGGATCGCGGAAGCAGGCCGCCTCGGCGGGCGTGAGCGACCCCGCGAACGCGGCCTGGTCTGCGCTCGACTGGGCCGGGTTCCGGAGGGCGGGCAGGATCTGGCCGGCCGACGCGTCCACCAGCGACGCGACCGTCTCCCGGCAGACCGCCGG
>JAJYEB010000153.1 GCA_021790375.1 Chloroflexota bacterium
CGATCTGGGCAGGTTCAGCTCGTGGAAGAGCACCTGCTCCAGCTGCTTCGGGCTCCCCAGGTTGAACTCGTGGCCGAGATCGGCGTAGATCTCCGCCTCGAGCCGGCCGATCTCATCGCCGAACCGCGCGCTCAGGCCCGCCAGCTCCTCCCGGTCGATCACGACGCCGGTCGCCTCCATGCCGGCCAGCACGGGGATCAGCGGCAGCTCGATCTCGTCGTACAACCGGTCGAGCGACTCGGCGGCGAGCGCGTCACGCAGGGGCCCGCGGACGGCCGCCACCGCCAGCGCCTCGATCGCCGCGGCATGTCCCGGCTCCAGGCCCGACGGCGACGGGAGCTGCAGCCCCAGCCGCTCGAACGCGACGTCCACCAGCGGCTGGCTGCGCAGCGTCGCGTTGAGGATGTACGCCGCGACCTGGGTGTCGAAGGCGACGCGCGGCAGCGGGATCTCCGATGCGGATCGCTCCGCACGGGGATCCACGGCGTCGACGTGGGCGACCAGGAGCTGCTTCGCCTCGTGGCCGGCGATGGGGCGTCCCGCGTGCGCCAGCTCGGCCAGGAGGGCCGGCGCGAGGTCCGGACCGGCCGACATGACACGGCCGTCGGCGCCGGCGACGGCCAGCCCGACGGGGTGGCCCCGGCGCGGCCCGGGCCGGTCGAGGACGAGCCCGACGGCAAGCTCGGGCTGGGCGGCGAGCCAGGGACGAATCGACGACGGATCGCGGGTGATCCGCTCGATCCGTTCGGGGTCGCGCAGGACCTCGGTGAGCGCCGATGCCGGGTCGGTCGCGCCGGCGGTGATGCCGGGTTCCCCGGCCTGCGCCACGGTCGTGCTGGCGGCCGGGGCCGGCTCGCCGGCGATCGCCACCAGGGGCTCGCCGGCGATCGCCACCAGGGGCTCGCCGGGCGCGCCGCGAACCTCGCCGGATGCGGCGGACGGCTCGCGTGGCGCGCCGTGCAGTTCGCGTGGCGCGCCGTGCTCCCCGAGCGCGTCGAAATCGAGCGTGAGCTGGAGACCGGATCCCGAACGTCCCGGCTGCCGGGACGCCGCGAGCTCGCGTCCCGGAACGATCGCCGCGGGCACCTGCCCCGCCTCGTCCGCCGCGCGGAGCAGCGAGCCGGGCTGCCGCGGCGCCTCCCCGGAGAGCGCGGGCAGGCGCTCGATCAGCGAGCGGAACTCGTACTCGCGAAACAGGCGCATCACCTCGTCGCGGTCGTAGTCGCCCATGCCGGCGTCGTCGAGGCGCAACTCGATGGGCAGGTCGCGGTGGATCGTGACGAGCTCGCGCGAGGCGAGCACCTGGTCCCGATGCTCCGCCAGCCTGGCGCGCAGCGAGTCGGGCTTCACCTCCTCGAGCCGCTCGTACACGGCGTCGAGCGAGCCGAAGTCCTGGAGCAGCTTCGACGCCGTCTTCTCCCCCACCCCGGGGATCCCCGGGATGTTGTCGGTCGTGTCGCCCTTCAGGGCCTTGAAGTCGATCATCTGCTCCGGGACCAGCCCGTAGCGCGCGAGCACCGTCGCCGGATCGTAGGTGACCGTCATCTGGACGCCGCCCCGGGTGGTCATCACGTGCGTGCGGTCCGTCACCAGCTGCAGCATGTCGAGGTCGCCCGACACGATGGTGGTCTGGAGGTCGCGCCCCTCGGCCTGCCGGCTGAGCGTGCCGATCACGTCGTCCGCCTCGAACCCCTGCATCTCGTAGATCGGGATGCGGAACGCCTCGACCAGCTCGCGGACGCGCGGGAACTGGTCCCGCAGGTCGTCCGGCATCTTCTGCCGGGTGGCCTTGTAGTCGGCGAACGCCTCGTGGCGGAAGGTGGGCCCCGACAGGTCGAAGGCGCAGATCACATAGTCGGGCTTCACGTCCTGGAAGCCCCGCAGCACGATGGACCAGAACCCGAACACGGCGTTGACCAGCAGGCCGCGGCTGGTGGTCAGGGGCGTGTTGATGAGCGCGAAGTAGCCCCGGTAGATGAGACCGTTCGCGTCGAGCAGCATCAGGCGGTCCATGGGGACCTCGAATGAACGGGGGCGGACGATCTCGATTGTAGACGGACCGACGCGCCCGCCCGACCGCCCGACCCCTCGCGGCGCCACCTCGCGCCGCGTGGTCGGGTCGTGTCCTCGCGCCGCGTCCTCGCGCCGCGTGGTCGGGTCGTGTCCTCGCGCCGCGTCCTCGCGCCGCGTGGTCGAGTGCTCGCCTACGCCTCGCGCCGCCAACTCGCCTTCTGCGGCCTGGCTCTAGGTGCGTCCTGACTCCGACGCGCGGCCGGTTCGCACCGCTGTCACCGGCTCGCACCGTTGTCGCCGGCTCGCACGACCATCGCCGGCTCGCACCGTTGTCGCCGGCTCGCACCTCCACCTGCCCGCTCACAACCTCACCCGCCCGCTCGCGATCCGCCAGATGTGCGCCCGGGGAACGCGGGTCGACTTGGCCTCGTCAGACCTGAACCGTCCGAGAATCTGGCGACCCGGGCGGACGCACTCGCTGACTGCGGCACGGGTCCGTGCTCGGATCGACTGGCCGTGGGACGCCTGACGCCTGAGGTGACCCGTTCCGCGTTCCACCCATGCACGAATGGCGGAGGCGTTCTGCGGTCGGGGCGGAGGCGTCCTGCGGTCGGGGGCGGAGGCGTCCTGCGGTCGGGGCGGAGACGTCCTGTGGTCGGGGCGGAGGCGTGCGGCTGCCGGCGTACAGCCGCGCGGTTCCGGCGGGCTGACCGCCGTTCCAGCGGGCAGCCGGGCAGGTCATGGTCACCCGTGCCGCGTGGTCGAGTGATCGCCTACGCGGCGCGCCGCCGCAGCAGCCGGATGGCGCCGAACACGAGCAGGCCGGCCACGGCCACCAGCAGCCACGCCTGCCACGCCTCGACGGGCACGCCGCCGGTGGGAACGGGGCCGGTGGGGACCGGGACCGTCGGCGCGCCTGCAGTGGCGGCGCGGCCGGTGTCTGACGCCTGTCCGGCGCTCGCGGCGGCCGAGGGTCGAGTGCCCGGTGGAGAGGCCAGTCCGGCGGCCCCGAGGAGCGGCGGCGCGCTCGCCGCAGGGGGCGGCGCGACGGCTGCGGGCCCAGCGGATGCGGGGGCCGCGAATGCGGGAGCGGCGGATGCGGGCGCAGCGGCCATCGCGGCCGGGCCGGCGGCGCTTGCCGCGGGAGCGGCCGCCGCCGCGGGGGCAGCAGTGGGCACCGCGCCTGCCGCGGAGGCGGCCCCCTCGGGCCCGCTCACCGCCTGACCCACGGTCCTCAGCGCAGTGCCGCCGGAGGAGAACCCCGGAATTCCCACCGGCGATGTGACCACGGCCATCACGAGCCCGATCGCGACCGTCGCCGCCGCGAGACGCTGCAGCGGTACCAGCCGGCCGGACGCCCCGTCGAGGCCCCCGGCAAGTCGCGAGAGCCAGCTCCGCAGGCCGGAGCGGCGCAACCGGGCGGCCACTTCCGGGGAGATCCGGAAGTCGCGCGTGCGGATCGGGGCGGGCAGCTCGGAGGTCGCGCGGGAGATCGCCAGCAGGTCGGACGCCAGCAGCCGGCAGTCGGCGCAGGCGGAGAGGCGCTCGCGCGCGGCATCGGCCTCCACCTCGGAGACGTCGCCGCCCACGAGCCTCGCGATCAGCAACTGGTCGTGGGTAGCGTGCTCGCCGGGTTGGCCCGCAGGCAGGTCCCCCTGTGCGGCCCGGGTGGGTCGCTCGGCGGCGCCGGTTGGATCGATCTTCACGGCCCTCCTGACGCCCTCAGTCCCGGAAGAGTTCCATGGAGTCCTCCAGCAGCGCGCGCATCGCCAGGCGCCCGCGGTGGATCCGCGACTTGACGGTGCCCAGCGAGACCCCCGCGATCCGGGCGATCTCCGGGTAGTCGTACCCCTCGACGTCGAACAGCAGGATGGCCGCGCGCTGGCCCTCGGTAAGCCCGGCGAGCGCCGCCGAGAGCGCCCGTGCCTGCGCCCGGCGCACCGCCTCGCGCTCCGGGTCCGCCGACGCTCCCGCGGGCGGCTCCCAGGGCTCGTCCTCACGTTCCGGGTACGGCTCGCTCGGACGCCGCTTGCGGAGCCGGAGCACGTCGGTCGAGGCGTTGACCACGATGCGGGTGAGCCACGCGCGGAACGAATCGCCCCGGAAGGCGTGCAGGTTCCGGTACGCGCGGATGAACGACTCCTGGACGGCGTCGTGGGCCGCTTCCACGTCCCCGGTGAGGCGGGTGGCCAGCGCCAGGAGATGGTCCTGGTAGTGGATGACCAGCTCGTTGAACGCGTCGAGATCGCCCTGCCGCGTGCGCTCGACCAGGCGGAGGTCGCGCTCCCGGGACGGATCGGCCGTCCGCTCGACGGACCGGGCGAGCTCTTCCACGTTCGGCGGCCAGCCTCCTCCGGCGGCCGAGTCTAGCATGCGGGTTCGCTCACGAATCCCTTGCCTGTGGCCGTGGTTGCGTCCGGGTCGCACCGAACCGACCGGCGATCAGCCCCGGCCCGGAGGGCGGTTGTAGGCGCGCATCACCTCGACCAGGCGGTCGGACGGAAGGCGGTGCGCCGTGATTCCGTCGCGCCCGGTCATCGTCTCTGCCCCGAGGAGCGCGTTGAGAATCGCCTCCTCGGTCGACTCGATCGTCGCGTCGAAGATCGCCGTGATGTGGCCGTCCGACAGCATCGACGGGTGGAACAGGAGCGGCGTGGGCGCACCCGCGTCGGAGGCGCGCAGGCGGTTCGCGGTGGAGAACGCGATGAACAGGTCGCCACTTGAGTGCTCCCCCGTCCCGCCCATGCGGGCGATCCCCAGCGCCGGCCGCTGCGCGACCCGGGTCAGCTGGTGCGGAAGCAGCGGCGCGTCCGTGGCCACCACCACGATGATCGACCCACTACCTTCGCCGGGCGCGGATCCGGAGGGGCGCACCGTGCCGCTGATCGCCGGTTCCGGCAGCGGGACCTCGGTGGCCGGGATCTCCTGGCCCACCGGTACTCCGTCGACCCGCAGGCGCGCGCGGCGGCCGTGGTTCGCCTGCACCAGCACCCCGACGGTGAACGTCTCGTCCTCCACCTGGAGGACGCGGGACGCCGTCCCGGTGCCACCCTTGAAGCCGTGGCAGACCATGCCGGTGCCCCCACCGACGTTCCCCTCGGGCACCGGCCCGCCGACCGCGGCCTCGAGCGCGGACCGCACGTGTTCGGGCCTGACGTGCTGGCCGTCGATGTCGTTGAGGCGACCGTCCCAGGTCTCACCCACCACGGGCAGGCTCCAGAAGACCGTGCCCCCCGGTCGGCCCGCGACCTCTGCCGCGATCAGCGCGTCCCGCACGACGCCCA
>JAJYEB010000154.1 GCA_021790375.1 Chloroflexota bacterium
AGCGGGCCGGAGGCCGATGGGACTGTGCTGGTGGCCCGGGTCGGGGCCGGCGTCGCGACCGCGGGGCGCGGGACGTCGCTGCGGATCCACACGGCGGACGCACTCGCGACCAGGACCAGCGCGACGGCGACGGCGAGTCGGGTGAACCGGCTGTCTCCCCGGCGCGGCGGTTGGCGCGGGCCGGGCAGGACAGGCGTCCGGTCGGCCGGTTCCGTCGCGGCCGGATCGAACCCGCGCACGCCGGGCACGGCGAGGTCCGGCTCCCGCTCGCCGGGCACGGCGAGGTCCGGCGCCCGCTCGCCGGGCAGCCTCGACGCGGGGCCGCGCTCGTCGGTCATGGTCCGCATTGTGGCAGGCCGTGGTGGCCGGCGAACCAGTCCCCGATGGACGTTCGGACCCGTGCCAGGATCGGGCCCACGCCGCATCCTCGCCAGTGCCGCATCCTGGCCGGCGCGTCGGCCGCATCCCGGTCGGGTCGCCGCCGCCAGATTGGCGCCCGAGGAACGCGGACAGGATCGTGACCGCCGGATTCTCGGCGGGAGACAACCTGGAAGCGGTCCCCGGTTCCTGATCCTTCACGCTCCCCCCGATCGTGCTCGTAACGGGGGGTATCGCCACGTCGGCACGCGTCAGGGCATCGATCCGGGTCGCGCCGCAATCCGGGCAGGACAATCTGGCGGACGGTCGGGCAAGCGATCGGGGCTGCCACGCTGGCGGCTGCAACGATGACGGGCGACAGGCAGCCGTGCCGCGGCGAGCTCCGGACGACCACGGACGAAGGGCAACGGTGCCGCGGCGGCCTCCGGACCCCACATGTCGCATACCCGATACGAGCGTTGAGCTTCCTTAACCATCAGGGGGCTTTCTCCTTCACGCTCGGCCCCTAACGTATGAGCAACGGAACCGAGAAGCCTCCCTTCCAGTTCCTACCTCCCTCCCTCCGAACGAGGGCGCCGATTGGGCAGGCGCCCTCGTTCCCTTTTCTGGGACAATCCCGTCGATGGAGATCACCTGGTACGGCAGCGCCTGCGTGCGCCTGCGAGGGCGAGAAGGAACACTGGTCGCCGACGCGTTCCCGTCGGTCGTGGGCCCCACCGGCCGCGGCCTGACCGCCGACCTGATGACGTACTCGCATCCCGATCCCAATCCGGCCCCCACGACCCGCTCGAACGGCCGCAAGCCCGGGGCGGACGAGGGCGTCCCGACCAGCCTCCTCCCCGCCTTCCGCCTGACGGGGCCGGGCGAGTACGAGATTCACGACATCCTGGTCACGGGCATCCGCACGGCGCGGGACGAGGTCAAAGGGGCCGAGCGCGGGCTGAACACGGCGTTCGTGGTCCAGCTCGACGGGCTCCACGTGATCCACCTGGGCGACCTGGGGCACCTGCTGTCGGAAGAGCAGCTCGGGGAGATCGGCACCGTCGACGTGGCGTGCGTGCCCATCGGCGGACGACTGACGCCGGCGAAGGCGGCCGAGGTGGTGTCGCAGCTCGAGGTCCACATGGTGGTGCCGCTGCTGGTGAGCGAGAACGAGGCAGACGCCGAGGTCGCGCTGGCGAAGTTCCTGCACGAGATGGGGGTCAAGGACCTCACGCCGCAGCCGAAGCTGACGGTCACGGTCTCGTCCGTCCCGGAGGAGACCACGATCGCGCTCCTGGAATCGCGCTCGAAGGTCTGAGCCGGCCCCTTCAGCCCCGTCGGCCGGCCGCGCCATACGCTCGCCGGCGGAGCCCTGCCCTGGTCGGCGGACCCCAACCCTGGCCGGCCGCGCCACCTGGCCCGCGCCACTCCGGGCGCCGACCGTCTCAGTCCGGCGCCCCGCCCCACACCACCCGGCCGCGCTTGACCACCGCGCACACCAAGTTCGCCCCGAGCCAGTAGGGGATCTGCGTGTGGGTGGGCACGTCCCAGACAACCAGGTCGGCCTGCCTGCCCGGCTCGATCGCCCCGTGCGAGTCGCCGAGCCGCAGGGCATGCGCGGCGTTGATCGTCACCCCGGCGAGCGCCTCGGCCGCCGTCAGCCCCATCCGCAGCACCGCCAGGGACAGCATGAGCTGCAGGTTCGGCGTTGGCGACGTGCCCGGGTTGAAGTCCGTGCCGAGCGCCAGCGGCACGCCCCGGTCGATCAGCTCGCGGGCGGGCCCGTACTCCTCGCCCTTCAGGAACAGGCTGGTGGCCGGGAGGAGCGTGGCGACCACGGGGTTGCCCCGCTCCGCGGCCCGCGCCAGTGCCTCCACGCCGGCCGGTGACGGCACGCCGAGGTGATCCGCAGCCGCCGCGCCCAGCTCGGCCGCGAGCTCGGCACCGCCCGACGGACGGAGCTCGTCGGCATGCAGGCGGGGAACGAGCCCCAGTCGTGTACCGGCTTCCAGCACGCGCCGCGACTGGTCGGTGTTGAACACGCCCTCCTCGCAGAACACGTCGCAGAACCGGGCGATCCCCTGCGCCGCGACGGCCGGGAGCTGGACCTCGATGACGTCGCGGACGTAGGTGTCGGTCGCGTCCGGACGGCCGCGGAACTCCGGTGCGACGGCGTGGGCGCCGAGGAACGTCGGGACCAGCTCGACCGGGCCCTCGGCGTCGAGCCGGCCGATCGCCTCGAGTTGTCGCAGCTCGGCGTCGCGCTCCAGCCCGTACCCCGACTTGGCCTCGACCGTGGTGGCCCCGTGGCCCAGCATCTCGCGGAGCCAGCGCCGACCGCCGGTCACGAGATCGTCGAGGCTGGCGGCCCGGGTGGCGGCCACGGTCGAGAGGATGCCGCCCCCCGCGGCCAGGATCTCCAGGTAGCCCGCGCCCCGCCGCCGCAGGTCGATCTCGCGCTCGCGGCTCCCAGCAAAGACCAGGTGGGTGTGCGGGTCGATCAGCCCGGGGGTGACGGTGCCGCCGCGGGCGTCGAGGTGGCCGAACCGGGACGGGTCGGCCGGGTCCAGGCCGTCCGCAGCCAGGCGCCGCGTGACCTCCTCCCGGCCCCCCGCCAGGACCACGTGTCCTTCCCAGCAGGCCACCGCCAGGTCCGCGTCGGCTGCCGAGAGCACGGCGGCCTGTCCCTGGGTCGAGCCCCGGCGGAGCCCGCCGGCCATCGTGACGACCTCGCGCGCGCCATCGACGAGCAGGCCGGGCGGGCCGGCGGCGGTCACGGGAGGTGGGGAGTCATGCGTCGACCGCGGTCACGGGGGTCATGCGTCCGCGGCGGTCATGCGTCCGCGGCGGTCACGACATGCGACGGTCACGGCGCGGTGAGCGTCACGGGCCGACCCGATCGCGCGTCGCCGCCTCCAGCCGCAGCTCGAGCGCCATCGTCGGGTCGAAGTCGCAGAGGCGGAGCCAGTCCGCCGCCTGCGGCAGGCGTTCCTCGACCGGGAGGTCGCCCGGGACCCCGGCATGGTCGGCCACGTCGGTGAACGCGCGGAGCGGCATCAGCCCGATCAGCTCGGACTCCCGGACCGTCACACCCTCCGCGCCGGCGAGCCGCACGACCTCCTCCCAGACCCGCCAGAGCGGCGTGACCGTGAAGTCGAGCAGGTTCATCGAGACCTGGGCGCAATCCAGGTCCTCCAGGTAGAAGCCCTTGGCCTGGACCCGCGGCAACCCGCCGCCGCGCTCCCTGACCTGGGCCGCGATCCGCTTCGCCAGCCCCACGTCGGGCGTCTCGAGGTTGATGTTGTAGGCGATGAGGAACGGGCGGGCACCGACCACGGTCGCGCCTGCGCTGGGGTGCATGCGGGCAGGGCCCGCGTCGGGCTCGTGACCGGGCGTGCCGATCAGGTCCTTCATGCCTTCGTACTCGGGGCGCCGGATGTCCGCCAGGACCTCGCGCTCCGGGCGGGCCGCGGCCAGCGCGTAGAAGAAGACGGGCAGGTCGTACCGCTCGGCGATCCTCCGGCCGAACGCCCGGGCCAGGGCCACGGCCTCGTCCATGGTGGTCTCGCCCAGCGGCACGAACGGCACCACGTCGACCGCCCCGAGCCGCGGATGCTGGCCGGTGTGGCGTTCCATGTCGATCCGCTCGAGGGCGACGCCGACGGCGGCGTCCATCGCGTCGGTGACGGCCCGGCTCTCACCGGCAAACGTGAGCACGCAGCGGTTGTGGTCGGGATCCTGGGTGCGGTCCAGCAGGAACACGCCGGGCACGGACGAGATCGCATGCGCCAGCGCATCGACCACCTCGGGCCGCCTGCCTTCGCTGAAGTTCGGGACGCACTCGATGAGCCTGGCCACGGTCTCCTCTCGCTCACGTTCGTGCTGCAGCCTGCGGGGATCGCCGGCGCAGCCAGTCTAGCCTCGCCGTGGGGCACTCGCGCCCGTCCCGCGCTTGCGATTCCGCCTGTCCCGCGCCCCCGACTCAGAGTTCGCGGCGCATCACCGGGAACCGGTCGTCGGCGACCACCATCGCGAAGCCGGCACGCTCCCAGAACCCCGGGAAGGCGGCGCTGGTCGCGTCGACCCGCGCCCCGGCCTCCGGGTACGTCTCCACGGCCGCGAACCCGCGGCGGGCCAGCTCGCGACAGACGTCATCGACCAGCGCCAGCGCGTGTCCCAGCCGTCGCGTCT
Source organism: Chloroflexota bacterium (assembly GCA_021790375.1). Lineage (GTDB taxonomy): Bacteria > Chloroflexota > Limnocylindria > Limnocylindrales > CSP1-4 > JAJYNJ01. The sequence continues at coordinate 4,552 of JAJYEB010000154.1, forward strand.
CTTCCGTGGTCGCGATGCACGTGATCACCGCGGGCAGGGGCGACGCGGGCAGCTGCGGGTAGAGGTCCCGGAGCCGCAGCGCGCGAGGGTAGGCAGAGAGCGGCCCGAACTGGCAGTACGCCGCGGGTCGGTCGTCCAGCAACAGCACCCGGGCGTAGCTGCCGAAGACGCCCAGGCCCCGGCCCAGGAGGCCCAGCTTCCGCGGAGCACCGGCACTCGGGCGGTCGACCCGCCGGGGCGGTGGGGCGAAGGGGTTGTCGGCGATGGGGGCGAACAGGTCGGGCCCGGCGAGCAGGTCGGATTGGTCGGGAAGGTCGGGCTCGGCGGGAAGGTCGGGCTCGGCGGGAAGGTCGGCCTCGGGGCCCGAGCGGGCGCCGGTGGTGGGTGCGAACGGGTTGGTCTCCGGGGCGAACGGGTTGACCGCCGGGCGGCGTCGCGCGGCATCCTCCAGGAACGGGTTGAGCACGGGCGACTGGGCACGGTCGTGCGGCACGGCCGGAGCCGGCGACGACGACCCGGCGGCCTGCACGCGGAGCCAGCCCTCGCGGTGCGCCTTCGAGCCGGCGAGGGCGTCCTCCCAGTAGTCGCACGTCCGGTGGTCGAACGCGGGGTCGGCGCACGGTGGCACGAGCGCGAAGCTCTCCTCGTCCGAGACGTCGACGATGCGCACCCGGGTCACGCGAGCGAGTGTACGGCGTGGGGACGCGTGAACGCGGGGATGCGCCGCGTTGTACGGCGCGGGGACG
>JAJYEB010000155.1 GCA_021790375.1 Chloroflexota bacterium
CACGCCCGAGCCCGGTGCGGACCGTGCCGAGGAGGTCCGCATCGCCCAGCAGGTGCTGCAGTCGCTCGGGCTGCGCCAGTTCCTGCCGCAGGTCTCGGCCTGTCCCGGGTGCGGACGGACCACGAGCGTCTTCTTCCAGGAGCTCGCCCAGCAGGTGCAGGGCTACCTGGCGGCCTCGATGCCGGCCTGGCGCGAGCGATACCCCGGCGTCGAGGGGATGCGGGTGGCGGTCATGGGCTGCGTCGTCAACGGCCCCGGCGAATCGAAGCACGCGGACATCGGCATCTCGCTTCCCGGAACGTTCGAGGAGCCGGTCGCGCCCGTCTACGTCGACGGGAAGCTCTCGACGACGCTCCGCGGCGACGGCATCGTCGACGAGTTCAAGGCGATCCTCGACGGCTACGTCGAGCGGCGGTACGGTCGGCGCGAGGAGCCCGTCGCGGCGAGGTAGGCCGCGCGCCGGGCCGGACCCGGCGCCCGGCGGGCTCGTCGCGTCCGGACGTCTCGGGCGGGATCAGGTCGCGAGGTCGAACCCCGCGCTCCCGAAGTCCGCGTCGAACGCGAGGGCGACGTCAATCCGTTGCGCCCGCATGAACGCGAAACTCGTCCGATCGACGAAGCTGACCCGCCCGGACCCCGCCTCGCGGAACGCACCGAGCGCGGCGTCGTGAAGGCCGTCCTCGACGGCGACCACGCTCACGATGGGCAGAATCGAGTCGAGCAGGCGCTGCACTGCGCTCCATCCGAGGCGACGGCCGCTCACGCCGGCTGAACGCCCGGCTCGGCTCGCCAGCTCCGATCCTGCAGTTCGTGCATGGGAGGAACCCTATGTCCCATCGGCGCCCCATCCTGCAGCCAGGTCCGCCAGCAGGCGGCAGGATCATGCTCAGACGGATGACCCCGGCGTGCTCCGACCTCGCCGCCTGGCCGTCATGCCGCGATACCGTTCCGGGGATGCACATCCTGCAGGATCGGGGGCATCACTGGCCCTCCCGTCGGGCGCGGCGTGCTGCCCATGCACATCCTGCACGATCGATCGGCGGGGCAGCCCGTGCAGTTGGCGCGACGTGCTGCCCATGCACATCCTGCACGATCGCCGCCCCCTGTTTGCCGGTGCCCCGCGGCCAGGGACGCGCCGACCGGACCCTGCGCTACCATAGGCGCCCGAGGAGGGCCGCTCGCGTCGCTCGATCCGTGCGCCGCAGGGCCATGCCCGTTCGGCCGTGCCCGTCCGCCCATCGTCGCAGCAGGAGGTCCCGTGGCCAGGGAGGGTTTCGTCACCGCGATCACGCGCCAGTCGGACGACTTCCCGGCCTGGTACAACGACGTCGTCCTGAAGGCCGAGCTCGCCTCCTACTCCCCCGTGCGCGGCTGCATGGTGATCCGCCCCTACGGGTACGCCATCTGGGAGTCGATGCGGGACGAGCTGGACCGCCACATCAAGGCGACCGGCCACAGCAACGTCTACTTCCCGCTGTTCGTCCCCCGCTCGCTCCTGGAGAAGGAGGCCGAGCACGTCGAGGGCTTCAACCCGCAGGTCGCGTGGGTCACCCACGCCGGCGGCAAGGAGCTCGACGAGTGGCTGGCGATCCGCCCCACCAGCGAGGCGATCATCGCGGAGACGATCAAGGACTGGATCCAGTCCTACCGCGACCTGCCACTGCTGATGAACCTCTGGAACAACGTGGTGCGCTGGGAGCTGCGCACGCGCCTCTTCCTCCGGACCAGCGAGTTCCTGTGGCAGGAGGCCCATACCTTCCACGCCACCGAGCAGGAGGCGCGCGAGGAGGTGGACCTGGGCCTGGAGATCTACCGGAAGGTCTCCGAGGAGTGGCTGGCGATCCCGGTGATCACCGGCCGCAAGAGCGAGGGCGAGAAGTTCCCCGGCGCCGTGTACACCTACTCGATCGAGGCCATGATGCGCGACCGGAAGGCGCTGCAGGCCGGCACGAGCCACTACCTGGGGACCAACTTCGCACAGGCCGCGGGGATCACGTTCCTGGACCGCGACAACCAGCGCCGGCACCCGCACGGGACCTCCTGGGGGTTCAGCACGCGCATGGTGGGCGCGACGATCATGGCCCACGGCGATGACAGCGGGCTGGTGCTGCCGCCGAAGGTGGCGCCGGTCCAGGTCGTGGTGGTCCCGATCTTCCGCTCCGAGGCCGACCGATCCGCGGTGGCCGACGCGATCGAGCGGTTCGAGCTGGCGCTCCGCTCGACCCCCGAGGGGCGGGAGGTCCGGCTCGAGGTCGACTGGCGCGAGGAGTCCCCGGGCTTCAAGTACAACCACTGGGAGCTGCGCGGCGTGCCGTTCCGGATCGAGGTCGGGCCGCGCGACGTCGCCGCCGGGCAGGGGACGCTGGTGCGGCGCGTGGATCGGTCGAAGGAGGCGGTCCCGCTCGATCGACTGGCCGCGGAGCTGCCGCTGCGCCTGACCGGCTACCAGCAGGAGCTGTTCCAGCGCGCGCTCGACTTCCGCGAGGCGAACTCCCACCAAGTGGACGACTACGAGTCGTTCAAGCGTGTCAACGAGGAGCAGGGCGGGTTCCTCTGGGCGCACTGGTGCGGGTCGGCCGAGTGCGAGGCGCAGGTCAACCAGGAGACGGGCGCGACCATCCGGAACATCCCGTTCGATTCGGCCGCGGAAGCCGGTCGCTGCATCGTCGACGGCCGTCCGTCGGATCGCCGGGTCGTCTTCGCCCGGGCATACTGATCTCCACGGCAGCCGTTCGGCCGTCCCGCGGGGGTTCCTCGGGCCCGACCTCGCTCGGTTCACCCGAGCTGCGCGCGCTGACCACCGGGCTCGCCCTCACGGTGACGCTCGTGGCGCTCGAGGCGCTGGCCGTTGCCACCGTGATGCCGGTCGTCGTGGGCGACCTCGGTGGGATCTCGCTCTACGGCTGGGTCTTCAGCGCGTTCTTCCTGGGCGACCTGGTCGGGATCGTGGCGGCCGGACAGCAGGCGGACACGCACGGGCTGGTGCGACCGTACCTGATGGGGCTCGGGCTGTTCGCGCTCGGGCTGACCGTGGGTGGCCTGGCGCCGTCGATGCCGGTGCTCGTCGCGGCCAGGGCGGTGCAGGGGTTCGGCGCGGGGGCGATCCCCGCGGTCGCATACGTCACCATCGGCCGCCAGTACCCGCCGGGGCTCCGGCCGCGCATGTTCGCGATCATGGCGACGGCGTGGGTGGCTCCGGGGATCGCCGGCCCGGCACTTGCCGGTGTCGTTGCCACGCACCTGACGTGGCGCGCCGTCTTCCTCGGGCTGCTGCCGCCGGTCGCGATCGCCGCCGTACTCACGGTCCCGTCGCTGGGCCGGGTGGCGCGCGTGGCGCCGGGGGCCGGCGGGGCGTCGCCGGACGATGCTGCCCCGGCGGGCGCGGGCGTGGGTCACGCCGACGGGAACGCGGGCGGCCGGGGTGCGGGGCCACGCGGCCGGCTGCTCGACGCCGTTCGCGTGGCCGTCGGCGCCGGGCTGGTGCTCGCCGCGCTCGATTCGCACCAGCCGCTGCCGCTGATCGTGCTGGGCTCGGCCGGTGCCGTGATCGGGGTGCCGTCGCTGCGCCGCCTGCTGCCCGACGGCGCGCTCCGGGCGCGCGCGGGTCTGCCCGCCACGGTGCTGCTGCGAGGCGTGCTGACGTTCGGCTTCACCGGCGCCGAGGCCTTCGTGCCGTTGATGCTGGTCTCGCTCCGCGGGATGTCGGCCGCCCAGGCCGGCCTCTCCCTGACCGCCGCGACGCTCACCTGGGCGGTCGGCGCGTGGGTGCAGGCGAGGCTGGTCGGGCCGTGGGGTGCCGGTCGCCTGATCCGGGTCGGGCTCGGGCTGGTCGTGCTCGGCATCGGGCTGATCGCCGTCGCGACCTCCCCGTCGGTCCCGGTCGGCGTGGGCGTGGTGGCCTGGGGCCTCGCCGGGCTGGGGATGGGCCTCGCGTACTCGCCCATCACGCTCCTGGTCCTGCACCAGGCACCCGCCGGCCGGGAAGGCGCCGCGACCGCCGGGCTGCAGCTCTCCGACGTGCTGGGGACGGCGCTGGGGGCCGGTGTCGGCGGCGTGGTCCTCGCGGCGGCCCCGGGGTTCGGGTGGGATCGGCGGGTGGCGCTGCTGCTGACGTTCGGGGTCGCCTGCGTGGCCGTGGTGGCAGGGCTCCTGGTCACCCGGCGGCTGGGCACCGCCGCGGAGCCGGGACCGGGCCACGCGGGGCACGGGTGATATACTCCAGCCGACTGACCGCCGGCCGCCGCTTTGACGTGGGTGACCCCCACGTTTTCTTGTGAGTGGCGGTCGACCCGAGACGAGAGGAGGCGCACTGTGAGCCGTGAGTTCATCGGCGCCCTCCTGCAGCTGAACGCCGAGAAGGGCGTGTCGCGCGAGCAGCTCGTCAAGACCGTGGAGGAGGCGATCCAGGCCGCCTACCGCCGCGTCGCCCCCGGGAACGAGAACGTCTACGTGGAGATCGACCCCGAGACCGGCCGGATCCGCGTCTACCGCGCGATGATCGCGGTCGAGGAGGTCGAGGACCCGCTCACCGAGTTCTCGCTCGACGATGCGCGCCGGATCAAGGCCGACGCCAACCCCGGCGACATCCTCGAGACCGAGCAGCTCGACGCCGCCAGCTTCGGCCGGATCCACGCGCAGACCGCCAAGCAGCTGGTGCTCCAGCGCCTGCGCGAGGCCGAGCGCGAGGTCGTGTTCGGGCAGTACGCGCAGCGCGAGGCGGAGATCATCACCGGCACGGTGAACCGCGTCGAGCCGCGCGGGATCATCCTGGACATGGGCAAGGGTGTCGAGGCGGTCCTCGCCACCACGGAGCAGTCGCCCACCGAGAGCTACCGGATCGGGCAGCACGTGAAGGCCTACGTGCTGGAGGTGCGGCGCACCACGAAGGGCCCGCAGGTCTACGTGAGCCGGACCCACAAGGGGTTCCTGCGCCGCCTGTTCGAGCTCGAGGTACCGGAGATCCACAACGGCACGGTCGAGATCAAGGCGATCGCGCGCGAGGCCGGGAGCCGGTCCAAGGTCGCGGTTGCCAGCCGGCAGGAGGGGCTCGACCCGGTCGGGGCGACGGTCGGGCAGCGCGGGGGGCGCGTGCAGGCAGTGGTGGCCGAGCTGAACGGCGAGAAGATCGACGTGATCCCGTGGGCCGAGGACCCGGCGCAGTTCGTGGCCAACGCCTTGAGCCCCGCGCAGGTGGTGGGCGTGTCGATCGACGAGACGGCGCGCATCGCGACCGTGACGGTGCCCGAGCGAATGCTGTCGCTGGCGATCGGCC
>JAJYEB010000156.1 GCA_021790375.1 Chloroflexota bacterium
GAGACGGACCAGTGGACCGTCGCGCTGGCCGGCCAGCAGCGGGGATGAGCGGCGCAGGGACAGCGACCATGCGCGTGCCATCGGCATGACCGGTCGAGCGGATTCCGTCGAGCGCCAGCCCGACCTCGCCATCTCGGTCCGTCGGGCGAGACCGGGGGACACCCACGCGGTGCTCGACTTCGCCCGCGCGACCTGGGACGGCTGGGACTACATCCCGACGGTGTGGGGATCCTGGCTCCAGGCGGCCGACGGCGTGCTGCTGGTCGCGACCCCGAACGTCCGCCGCGAGCTCGACCTGTTCGGCCGCCCGCTTCACCCCGACCGCCCGATCGGCATCGCCCGCGTGGCCATGCTGTCCCCCGACGAGGCGTGGCTCGAGGGCCTGCGGGTGGACCCGGGCGTGCGCCACCGCGGCGTGGCGCGGCTCCTGCACGGGGCGTGTCTCGTCTGGGCCCGGGCGCAGGGAGCCACCAGCGTCCGGTATGCGACGGGCGCGGGCAACGAGGGATCGCATCGCCTCGGCGCGCACCACGGGTTCCGGCTGCTCCGGCCGTGGCGCAGTTACCAGCCCCCGCGCGACGAGGCCGAGGACGCCGAGGACGCCGAGGCGCACGCCGCCGGCGCGGACGAGGACGCGTTCGCCGACCTGGCCGACGAGGCGGAGGGCGAGATCCCGCTCGACATTGCCGCACTGGCCACCGGAGACGAGCCCGGCGACACGGTTGCCGACGCCGGGCGGCACGAGGCGCCGGACGGCGTGGAGGAACCGGGGCCGGGGGATGCCGCGGCCGAGCCGGAGCCGGGCCGGCGAATCGCCGCGCCGGCGCGAGCACCGGCCAGCCGGGGACCCCTCACCCGGGAGATCGCCCGTCGACGCCTGCGGCGCGCCGGCCTGTTGCTGGACCCCGGTGCCGCCCCGGAGGCCTGGGAGCCGTGGTGGCGTCGGGTCGATGCCGATCCGACGTTCGCCCTCGGGGATCGCCTGTACGAGTTCCGCAGCTGGGCCTTCCAGGAGCTGACGATCAGCCGGTTCGCCGCGCACGTCCGGTCCGGCGACGTCCTGGTCGTCGAGCGCGGCGGTGCTCGAGGCCGCCCGCGGTGGGCGCTCGCGATCGTGCCGCTGGGCGAGGCGATCGCGGCCGACGAACGGCCGTGGGCGGCGCTGGTGGCCGGCGACGGCGACGAGGTGCTGGAGCTGGCCGTGGCCACCCGCGCGGCCCTCGGGCGGGCGCTGCGCCTGCGCGTGCCCGACGGGGCCCCCATGGTGGCGACCCGCACGGCCGCCTTCGTGGCCGCCGGCCTCCCCCCTGCCGACGACACGCTCCACGTCCTCGCGCGGGAGCTCCCACCCGATGTCGCGATCGACGTCGGAGGCCCCGGCGCCGTGACGTTCGAGGAGCCGCCGCGGCGCGTGACAGCCCCACCGCGCCCCGGCCGCTGATCGCGGACCGCCTGGACTACAGTAGGTCCATGCCGTCGCCGGTCCCGCCCGCCCTCCGCGATGCCGTCGAGCGCGTCGGCCGTGCCGACATCATGGTGGGCATCCCCAGCTTCCGGAACGCCGCCACCATCGGTCACGTGGCGCGCGCGGCCCAGGCTGGCCTGGTGCAGTACTTCCCCGACCTGCGCCCCGTCCTGGTCAACGCCGATGCGGGCTCGCCCGATGGGACGCAGCGGGTGGTGGTCGAGACCGAGCCTCCCGACTACGTCGAGCGGATCCTCCTGGTGCGACCGCGCAACCGGCTGCAGCGGATCAGCCTGACCTATCCCGAGGTCGACGGCGTCGGCGGGAAGGGCGCCGCGCTGCGGACCGTGTTCGAGATCGCCCGGGCGCTGGAAGTGCAGGCGCTGGTGGTGGTCGACTCGGACCTGCGCTCGATCCTGCCGGAGTGGATCGAGCTCCTGGCCGGCCCCATCCTGAAGGGCGGCTTCGACTTCGTGTCGCCGCTCTACGCCCGGCACAAGAACGATGGGACGATCACCAACACCGTCACGTACCCGCTGACCCGCGCGCTGTACGGACTGCGCATCCGCCAGCCCATCGGTGGCGATTTCGGCGTCAGCGGCGACCTGGTGGACCACTACCTGCAACAGGACGACTGGACCCCCGAGGTCAGCCGGTTCGGCGTCGACATCTGGATGACGACCAGCGCGATCGCCGGTGGCTTCGCGGTCTGCCAGGCCCGCCTGGGGGCCAAGGTGCACGATCCCAAGGATCCGGGCGCGGACCTCGGTCCCATGTTCAGCCAGGTCCTCTCCACCATCCTCCGGCTCACCGAGCGCCACGCCGACCGCTGGCTGCAGGCGCGCGGGTCGCACGACGTCCCCGCGTACGGCTTCGAGCGGATCGTGGAACCGCCACCGCTGCAGATCGACTTCCTGCGGCTCCTCGAGGAGTTCCACCGGGGCCGCCTGGCCCAGGGCGAGCAGTGGGACCGGATGCTCGCCCCCCAGACCGCCGAGATGGTATGCGAGCTCGCCACGGACGCGGGCGCCGCCGCCGACCGCGCGGCCCGTGCCGACACCCCCCGCCACCCCCTCGAGCCGGGCGACTTCGCATTCCCAGACGAGGCGTGGGCCCGCGTGGTGTACGACGTGTGCGTGGCGGCCCGGCGCCGCGTGCTCCCCCTGGACCGCCTGGTGGCCGCCCTGGTTCCCCTCTACTTCGGACGCGTGGCCGGCCTCCTGCTCGAGGTGCGGGACCTCGACGGGGACCAGGCGGAGGCCGTGGTCGAGCGGCAGGCGCGCGCATTCGAGCTGACCAAGTCCTACCTCGTCTCGCGCTGGCAGGAGGTGGCGCGGGCGGAGGGCGACGAGCCAGGAGACGGCGACGGGCCGGCGACGGGGAACGCAGCCACATGACCGCCCACCTCCCCGGGCGCATCCTGATCCCGCTCGCCAACCCGCGCACCGCCGCGGACCTGGTCCGCATCGGCGCCGCCGTCATGGATCGCGGCGGGTACCTGGTCGCGCTCGGGATCGTCGAGATCCCCGAGGGCGTGCCGCTGTCCGAGGGTGCAACGCGGGCCCGCCACGCACGCCGCCTGCTGCAGCAGGTGCTGGACTTCGTCCCGGAGGGGGTCGAGCTGCGCACGATGGTCCGGATCGGCAGGCGCGCCGCCGAGGGGATCCTGGAGACCGCGGCCGAAGAGGACGCAGACCTGATCGTGTTCGGCTGGAGCGGCACGCCGGGCGGGCGTCGCGGCGCCCAGGCCGTGTTCACCCCGACCATCGACTCGGTCGTGCGGGACGCGCCGTGCGACATCGCGGTCGTGAAGCAGCGCGGCGTGGGCGAGGTGCGCAGAATCCTGGCGCCCGTGCGCGGCGGTCCCCACGCCGAGCTCGCGCTCCGGTTCGCCGACGCGCTCGGCCGTCGCATGGACGCGGAGGTCGCCGTCCTCCACGTCCTTCCCCCGGGCGTGGGGCAACCCGTGCGCGCCCAGGCGGAGCGCGCCCTGCAGGCGTTCATCCACCAGCACGCCCGGGGCCGCTCGGTCCCGCTCGTACGCGAGGCCTTGAACGTGCGGAACGCGATCCTCCGCGAGTCGGAGTCGGCCGACCTGCTCGTGATGGGGGCCTCCGTCGGGCCGGGGGGGACCGCCGGGCCCACGGGATCGGCCGCGGCGGCGACCCTCGGCACGGCCTCCAGCGGGGGACCCGGATCGGCCCCGGCAGCCGGCGGCCTCTTCGGGGTGCTCCCCGAGTACGTCGCGCAGAAGGCCCGGACGACGGTGATCGTGGTGCGGACCAAGGAGACCCCCAGCCGCGCCGCGTTCGAGCGGGCCGCGCAGCAGGCCGAGACCCTCGAGTCGGTCGATCGGGCGGCCGAGCAGGAGCGCAGCGTCCCGGTACGGGTCGACCGGTGGTTCGCCGAATCGAACTACCACCACGCAGAGTTCGCCGACCTGCGGCGGCTCGTCGCGCTGAAGGAGCAGCACAACGTCACCATCAGCCTGGTGCTGCCGACGCTCAACGAGGCGACCACGGTGGGCCCCATCGTTCGGGCGGCGCGCCTGGAGCTGATGGAACGCGTGCCGCTGGTGGACGAGCTGCTGGTGATCGACTCCGCATCGACCGACGAGACCCGGGAGGTCGCCGCGGCCGAAGGGGCCCGGGTGGTGCAGCACCCGGACGTGCTGCCCGCCTACGGCTCCTACCGGGGCAAGGGCGAGGCGCTCTGGAAGAGTCTCTACGAGACGAGCGGCGACATCGTCGTCTGGTGCGACACCGACGTGCAGGACTGGGGGCCGCGCATGGCCTACGGCACCCTGGGTCCGCTGCTGAGCGAGTCGCGCATCCAGTACGTCAAGGGCTACTACCAGCGGCCGATCGTGGAGGGCGGGGTGCTCCGCGAGGGCGGCGGGGGGCGAGTCACCGAGCTCGTGGCGCGGCCGCTCATCAACCTCTTCTTCCCGGAGCTCTCGGGCGTGATCCAGCCGCTGGCGGGCGAGTATGCCGGACGACGTTCGCTGCTGGAGACACTTCCCTTCTTCACCGGCTACGCGGTGGAGATCGGCCACCTCATCGACGCCATCGATCGGGTGGGCCTGGAGGGACTGGGGCAGGTCGACCTGGAGCGCCGGGTGCACCGCAACCAGGAGCTCGAGGGCCTCTCGCGCATGAGCTTCGTGATCCTGCAGGCGGTCATGAAGCGGCTCGAGGAGCGGCGCCGGGCGCACCTGTTCGCGGAGCTCGGCTCGACCATGAAGCTGCCGCGCTCGTCGCCCAGCCGGCTGTCGCTGGAGGTCATCGAGCTGGCCGACCAGGAACGGCCGCCGATGATCCGGATACCCGAATACCTCGAGCGGCGGAAGGGCACCGCGTGAGCGGTGCCGGCGGGGCAATCGGCCAATCGGTCCGGGGCCTCGCGGTGGCCGGCTGATGCCGCTGCGCGTGCTGGTCGCACCCGATTCGTTCAAGGGCTCCCTGACCAGCGTGCAGGTGGCCGGCGCGATGGCGACCGGCTGGACGGCGGCACGTCCCGACGACACGGTCGACCGGTGTCCCATGTCCGATGGCGGGGCCGGCCTCCTGGACGCGCTGCTGGCGGCCGATTCGTCCTGGCAGCAGCTGCCGGCGGCCTCTCGAGATCCGCTCGGCAGAGCCATCAATGCCCGGTTCCTGCGCTCGGCCGAGCGGGGCGTCGTGGAGCTCGCCGACGCCTCGGGGCTGGCGCGCGTGGGGCGGGACGAGCGGGATCCCGGGGCGGCGAGCACGTTCGGGACCGGCCTGACGCTGGCCGCCGCCATCGGGCTCGGCGTGCGAG
>JAJYEB010000157.1 GCA_021790375.1 Chloroflexota bacterium
CCCTGGACATCGGCTCGCTCGTCGCCGGCACCAAGTACCGCGGCGAGTTCGAGGAGCGGCTCAAGAAGATCATCGAGGAGCTGCGGAACACCAACGACGTGGTGCTCTTCATCGACGAGCTGCACACCCTGGTGGGGGCCGGCGCGGCCGAGGGGGCCATCGACGCCGCCAACATCCTGAAGCCGCCCCTCTCGCGCGGCGAGCTCCAGTGCATCGGCGCGACCACCCTCGACGAGTACCGCAAGTACATCGAGCGCGACGCGGCGCTGGAACGGCGCTTCCAGCCCGTGATGGTCGATGAGCCCACGCTCGAGCAGACCATCGACATCCTGTTCGGGATCCGCGAGCGCTACGAGCAGCACCACAAGGTGCGCATCACGGATGACGCGGTCCGCGCGGCGGCCGACCTGTCGATCCGCTACATCACGGACCGCCACCTGCCGGACAAGGCGATCGACCTCATCGACGAGGCTGCCAGCCGCGTGCGGCTCCGGCACAGCTCGTCCCCGCCCGAGCTCAAGGAGGCGGGCAAGCGGCTGGAGCAGGTGACCAAGGAGAAGGACGAGGCGATCAACCGCCAGGACTACGAGGTGGCGGCGGGCCTGCGGGACGCCGAGGCGGTCGCCCGCGAGGACCTGGACCGCATCCGCGCCGAATGGCGGGCCCGCCAGGACGCGGAGATCCCCGACGTCGGCGACGAGGAGATCGCGGAGGTCGTCGCGATGTGGACCGGGATCCCGGTCACCCGCATCGCGCAGGAGGAGTCCGAGCGCCTGCTGCACATGGAGGAGGCCCTTCACGCGCGCGTGATCGGCCAGCAGGAGGCCATCGGGACGATCTCCAGGGCGGTCCGCCGGGCGCGCGCCGGCCTCAAGGACCCCAAGCGGCCGATCGGCTCGTTCATCTTCCTGGGGCCCACGGGTGTCGGCAAGACCGAGCTCGCGAAGAGCCTCGCCGAGTTCATGTTCGGCTCCGAGGACGCGCTGATCAAGATCGACATGAGCGAGTTCATGGAGCGGCACAACGTGAGCCGCCTGGTCGGCGCCCCGCCCGGCTACGTCGGGTTCGAGGAGGGCGGCCAGCTGACGGAAGCCGTCCGGCGGAAGAGCTACGCCGTGGTCCTGCTCGACGAGATCGAGAAGGCGCACCCGGAGGTCTTCAACATCCTGCTCCAGATCCTCGAGGACGGGCAGCTGACCGACGCCAAGGGCCGGCGGGTCGACTTCCGCAACACCGTGATCATCATGACCAGCAACGTCGGCGCGACGTCGCTGCTGAAGGACACCAGCCTGGGCTTCCAGCCCGTCCGGATGACGGACGCGGAGCGTTCGGAGCAGCAGTACGAGCGGATGAAGGGCAAGGTCCTGGATCAGCTCAAGAACCAGTTCCGCCCCGAGTTCCTGAACCGCGTCGACTCGGTCGTGGTGTTCCGCTCGCTGACGGTGGACGAGATCCGCGAGATCGTCGACCTGATGCTCATGCGCGTGCGCGACCAGCTGCGCGCCCAGCAGATGACGCTGGACGTCACGCAGGCGGCGAAGGACCACCTCATCAAGCTGGGCTACGACTCGGACTACGGCGCACGGCCGCTCCGCCGGGTCATCCAGAACATGATCGAGGACCCGCTCGCCGAGGCGCTGCTCGTGGGCCGGTTCGACGCGGGCCAGACGATCGTCGTCGACAAGTCCGAGGACGCCGGCCTGACCATCGACGCGGCCGCCGAGAAGACACCCGCCACGGCCGCGACCTGAGATGGCGCGGCCCACGAGCCGCTACGTCTGCCAGGTCTGCGCGGAGTCCTTCCTGCGCTGGGAGGGTCAGTGCCGCGCCTGCGGCGCCTGGAACACGCTCGTCGAGACGCTGGTGCGCGAGCCCGCCCATGCGCGGCCGGCAGCCGCCGGGTCCGCGGGCGACGCCGCCGCACCCACGCCGCTCCGCGGACTGGCCGAACCGGAACTGGTCCGGCGGACGACCGGGATCGGCGAGCTGGACCGTGTGCTGGGCGGAGGGCTGGTCCCGGGGAGCCTGGTGCTCCTGGGCGGGGAGCCCGGCGTCGGCAAGTCCACCCTGGTCCTTTCCGCTGCCGCGGGCATCGCCACGGCCGACGGCGGGCCGCCTGTGGGGCGGCCAGGGAACGGGGCGCCCGTCCTGTACGCCAGCGGCGAGGAGTCGGCCGGGCAGCTGCGGCTCCGGGCGAGCCGGCTGGGGCTCACCGACGGTCCCGCCGGCGATGCGATCCTGGTCCTCGCGGAGACCGACGTGGAGCGCATCCTGGAACGCGCGATGACCGTGCACCCGGTCGTGCTGGTGGTCGATTCGATCCAGACCGTGTCGCTGGACGCGCTGGATGGCCCGCCGGGATCGGTGGGGCAGGTCCGCGAGTCGGCCCTGCGGCTCCTGCAGTACGCCAAGGGCGAGGGCATCCCGGTGGTGCTGGTCGGGCACGTGACCAAGGACGGGGGCCTGGCCGGCCCCAAGACCCTCGAGCACCTGGTCGACGCCGTCCTCACCCTCGAGGGTGAGCGCGGCGGCGGCATGCGCCTGCTCCGGGCCACGAAGAACCGTTTCGGGTCCACGGAGGAGGTGGGCGTCTTCGCGATGGGCGAGGACGGTCTGCACGAGGTTGCCGATCCGGCCCGCGCGTTCCTCGCCGGGGACGGGCCGGCGGCGCCCGGCTCGGCCATCGCCGCGACGCTCGAGGGAAGCCGCCCGCTGCTGGTCGAGGTGCAGGCCCTCGTGGCGCCCGCCGCCTACGGCATGCCGCGGCGGACGGCGACCGGGATCGACCAGAACCGCCTCGCGCTGCTCCTGGCGGTGCTTGCCCGGCGCGCCGGCGTCGCACTGGCATCGCACGACGTCTACGCCAGCGTCGCGGGCGGGCTTGCGATCGAGGAGCCCGCGCTCGATCTGCCGCTGGCCCTGGCGCTGGCCTCGTCGCTGCGGGATCGCCCGGTCCTCCCCGGGACCGTGGCCGCCGGCGAGATCGGCCTGCTCGGTGAGCTGCGGCCGGTGTCGGGACTGGTCCGGCGCCTCCGCGAGGCGGAGCGGCTGGGCTTCGAGCGGGCGATCGTGCCGGCAGGACCGGGCGGGCCCGGCGAGCGCCTGCCGGACAGCATCGGGCGCCTCCAGGTGGTGAGCTGTCGGACGCTGCGCGAGGCCGTCGGGCTCGCGCTGGCGTCCGGGGCGGCACAGCCGGTCGGCTCCTGACCCCCGCTCGCGGCAGCGGGCCCGTGCGGGCAGGGCCCTGTGGTACGCTCGCCTGCCGGATGTCCAGATTTGTACGAGTGCTGGGCGCGATCCTCGGCATGCTGGTCGGCTTCCAGCTGGCGTCTCTGGACGTGGGGGGCCGGGGGCTGTTCAGCGAGACGCCCAGCGGCAATTTCCTGCTCGCGGTGTGGGTCGTCGCGTGGCTCGTGGTCGGCTTCCTGATCCTGCCCTACCTGACCATCGAACCCGCCGGATGGCTGATCCGCGGCGTGCGCACGCTCTCGACCGGCGAGTTCGTGACCGCCATTGCCGGGCTGCTCATCGGGCTGCTCATGGGCCTCCTGCTGGGCCTGCCCCTGGCGCGCTTCCCCGACCCGTACGGCCGGTACCTGCCGATCGGCGTGTCGCTCGTCCTGGGGCTGGGGATGCTCGGCCTCACGGTCGCCAAGCGGCACGACCTGGCCGAGGCGATCGAGGCGCTGGGGCTGATCCCTGCCCGACGCGAGCCCACGATGCCGCCGGGCGCGCCGTTCATCGTCGTGGACACCAGCGCCATCATCGACGGCCGCATCGCCGACGTGGTGTCGAGCGGCTTCCTCTTCGGCACCCTGATCGTCCCCCGCTTCGTGCTGGCCGAGCTCCAGTACATCGCGGACCAGTCCGACGCCCGGAAGCGGGCTCGCGGCCGGCGCGGCCTGGACATCCTCAACGAGCTGCGTCGCTCCGACCGGATCAAGGTCGAGATCAGCGAGGAGGACCCGCCCGGGGTCCCCGAGGTCGATGCCAAGCTCGTGGCGGTGGCCCGAAGCCGCGGCGGCGCCATCCTGACCAACGATCTGAACCTGAACAAGGTCGCCGAGCTGGAGGGGCTCCGCGTGCTCAACGTGAACTCCCTCGCCAACGCCGTGAAGCCGGCGTTTCTCCCCGGGGACCAGATCCACGTGCACGTCATCCAGGAGGGCAAGGAGCCCGGGCAGGGAGTGGCGTTCCTCGACGACGGCACGATGGTCGTGGTCGAGGGGGGCGCCCGCCGCATGGACCGCGAGCTGAGCGTGACGGTGACGCGGGTGCTCCAGACGGTCGCCGGGCGGATGGTCTTCGCCCAGCCAGTGGACGACTGAGGTGGACCGCGGATCGGTCGACGCGGTCGTCGTGGCCGCCGGGTCCAGCACGCGCATGGCCGGGCTCGACAAGCTGGCCGCCCCGCTCCTGGGGCGCCCGCTGCTCGCCTGGACGCTGGACGCCCTCGCCTCCGCGTCCTCGGTGCGCCGGCTGGTGGTGGTGACGGCGCCCTCGCGCGTCGATGACCTCGCCGCCCAGCCGTGGTTGCGCTCCCACGACGCGGCGGTCGTGGCCGGTGGCGCCAGGCGCCAGGAATCCGTGGCGGCCGGCGTGGCGGCGACCGGGAGCGCGGTGGTCCTGGTCCACGACGGGGCGCGGCCGCTGGTGACCCCGGCCCTGGTGGACCGCGTGGCGGCGGCAGCCGCCGTCGACGGTGCGGCCATCCCGACCGTGCCGGTGGCCGAGACGCTGAAGCGGGTGTCCGCCGGGCGCGTCGGGGAGACCGTGGATCGCGCCGGTCTCGTGGCGGCCCAGACGCCGCAGGGCGCTCGCCGCGTGCTGCTCGAGGAGGCGTGGTCGCGCTTCCCGGCGGGCGGCCCCCGCGAGTTCACCGACGAAGCCGCCCTGCTCGAGGCCGCCGGGATCCCCGTCACCGCCGTGCCCGGCGAGGCGGCGAACCTCAAGGTCACGGTGCCCGAGGACCTGGCACGCGCCGAGGCGGTGCTGGCATCGCGGGCGGATGCGCCGCGGGTCGGTCATGGCGCCGACGAGCACCCGTTCGGCGAGGGGACCGGCCTGGCGCTGGGGGGCATCGTCATCGATGGCGCTCCCCGCCTGCACGGCCACTCCGACGGGGACGCAGCGCTGCACGCGGTGGCCGACGCGCTGCTGGGTGCCGCAGGGCTGGGCGACCTCGGGCGGGCGTTCCCGGCGGGCGACCCGGCCACGCGGGGCATCGCCAGCGGCGTGCTGCTCCG
>JAJYEB010000158.1:0-991 GCA_021790375.1 Chloroflexota bacterium
AGGGCGGTGGGCCGTCGTCGAAGGGCCGCCTCCAGCACCTGCTCCATCGAGTCGACCAGGACGAGCTTCATCTGCCTGCGGATCTCCTCGGGGATATCGCGGAGGTCCTTCTCGTTGCGCCTGGGCAGGATCACCGTGCTGGCGCCGGCAAGATGCGCGGCGAGGATCTTGCTCTTGAGACCGCCGATGGGGAGCACGCGACCGCGGAGCGTGATCTCCCCGGTCATGGCCACGTCCTTCCGGACGGGGATCCCGGTGAGGGCGCTGACGATCGCGGTGGCCATGGTGATGCCCGCCGACGGTCCATCCTTGGGGATGGCGCCGGCCGGCACGTGGATGTGCAGGGTGTTCCTCTCGAACACCTCGCGCGTGATTCCCAGCTCGCGGGCATGAGCCCGGGTCCAGGACAGCCCGGCCCGCGCGGACTCCCGCATGACCTCGCCCAGCTGGCCGGTCAGGATGAAGTCCTCCTTGCCCTCCATGCGGGTCACCTCGACGGCGACGATGTCGCCCCCGGTCTCGGTCACCACGAGCCCGGTGGCCGCGCCCACCTGGTCCTCCGGCTCGAGCTCGCCGTACTCGAAGCGCGGCGGCCCCAGGAACTCGTCGAGCTTCCTGACGTCGACCACCGTCTTGCGCTTGCGGCCCTCGGCGACGGTCTTCGCGACCTTGCGCATGATGTTGGCGATCTCGCGCTCGAGGTTCCGGACGCCGGCCTCGTGCGTGTAGGCCTGCACCAGCTGCGTCATGGCCTCGTCGGTGATCTCGATGTGCTTCGGGGTCAGCCCGTGGTTGGCCATCTGCTTGGGGATGAGGAAGCGCCGGCCGATCTCGGTCTTCTCCTGCTGCGTGTAGCCCGGCAGCTGGATGACCTCCATGCGGTCGCGCAGGGGTGCCGGGATCGGATCGAGCAGGTTGCCCGTGGTGATGAACAGCACCTTCGAGAGATCGAACGGCACCTCGAGGTAGTTGTCCTGGAAGGTGTTGTTCT
>JAJYEB010000158.1:1001-5241 GCA_021790375.1 Chloroflexota bacterium
GGGGTCCAGCACCTCGAGCAGGGCCGAGCTCGGGTCGCCGCGGAAGTCCATGCCGATCTTGTCGACCTCGTCGAGCATGAAGACGGGGTTGTTCGAGCCGGCCTGCTTGATGCTCTGGACGATGCGTCCCGGGAGGGCGCCGATGTAGGTGCGCCGGTGGCCGCGGATCTCCGCCTCGTCGTGGATGCCGCCCAGGCTCATCCGCACGAACTTGCGGCCCATGGCGC
The DNA here is from genome assembly GCA_021790375.1 of Chloroflexota bacterium. Taxonomy (GTDB): domain Bacteria; phylum Chloroflexota; class Limnocylindria; order Limnocylindrales; family CSP1-4; genus JAJYNJ01. The sequence continues at coordinate 1,229 of JAJYEB010000158.1, forward strand.
GGGCGATGCTCTTGCCGAGCGACGTCTTGCCGACGCCGGGCGGGCCGACGAACGCGAGGATCGGGCTGCGGATGGTGCTGGCCAGCGTGCGCACCGCGAGGTACTCGAGGATGCGCTCCTTGACCTTCTCCAGGCCGTAGTGGTCCTCGTCGAGGATCTTCGCGGCCTGCTTGATGTCGAGGTTGTCGTCGGTCGAGACGTTCCAGGGCAGCCCGATCAGCCAGTCGACGTAGGTCCGGATGACGCCCACTTCCGGCGACGCGGAAGGGATCCGGCTCATCCGGTCGATCTCCTTGATCGCCCTGGCCTTGACCTCCTCCGGCATCCCGGCGGCCTCGACCTTGTCGCGCAGCTCGTTGATCTCCGCCTGCTGCGGGTCGTCCTCGCCCAGCTCCCGCTGGATCGCCTTCAACTGCTCGCGCAGGATGTACTCGCGCTGGGTCTTGTCCATCTCGGACTTGACCTCGGACTGGATCTTGCCCTTCAGCTCGAGGATCTCGATCTGGCGCGCCAGGAACGACGACACGAGCTTCAGGCGCTCGACCACGTCGGCCGTCTCCAGGAGCTCCTGCCGCTGCTCGGTGCTCATGTCGGGGCTGTACGCCACCATGTCGGCCAGCAGCCCCGGCTCCGTGATGTTGCGAGCCGCGACGGCCGCCTCCGGCGGTACCGGTGCCCCGGACTGGACGTACTGCTCGATCTGGCACTGCACGGAGCGCATCAGCGCCTGGACCTCGAGCCCGGCCGGTTTCTCGTCCTCGAAGGGCTCGATCGTGGCGATGATGTAGGGATCCGTCTGGCGGAATCCGAGCACGCGCACGCGCTGCTGTCCCTGCACGATCGCGCGGACGGTGCCGTCCTGGAGCTGCACCACCTGGGCCACCTTGGCAAGCGTGCCCACGCGGTACAGCTCCGACGGGTCGCCGATCTCCTCGCGATCGGCCTGGCGCTGGGTGACCAGCGCGATGGGGGACGCGTCGGCGACGGCCTGGTTGAGGGCCTTGACCGACTTGTCGCGCCCCACCTGGAGCGGGACGATCATCTCGGGGAAGATCACCGTCTCGCGCAGGGCGAGCAGCGGCAGGTCTCGGGGACCCACGCCGGGCGTGTCGCTCGTCGGCCGCGCCTCGTCCGGGCTCGACGGTCGATCTGTCATGACTGTCTCATCTCCTGTGGGGAGGGCGCGCGACGCGCCGCGGAGGCCTGCGCCTGCGGCTCGTCATCGTCCTCGTCTGTGGGTTCGGTGTAGAGGGCCTCCAGGATTGGGGTGCCCAGCTTCTCCTCGAGCTCGAAGAGAACGCGCACCCCGGCCAGGTTGACCCCGAGGTTCTGGGTAAGGTGCCGGATCCAGAGGACCCGGCGAATGTCCTGCTCCGAATACAGGCGGATGTTGGTGGGGGTGCGCGCCGGGCAGAGCAGCCCCTCGTCCTCGTAGATCCGGAGGGTGCGAGGGTGGACCCGGACGATGCTCGCCGCGACGCTGATCACGTAGACGGGCTGTCCTGGATCCCTCACCCGGTCGCGCACGTCCCGATCGCCCCGCTCAGCGGCTGCCGGCCGGCTGGGGTTCCGGGCTGCCGGCGTCGATCTCGGCATCGGTGGTGGGCGTGATCCGGATCTGGCGAGGCTTCGCCTCCTCGCGCTTGGGGAGCGTGAGGGTGAGCACGCCGTGCTCGTAGTGCGCGTTGGCCCGGTCGGCGGCCACGTCGCCGGGCAGCTGGACCGTGCGGCTGAAGGAGCCGCGACGCAGCTCCCGGAACACGTACCCGCGCTCGTCCTCGCTGTGCTCGTCGCGGAACTCGCCGGCGATCGTGAGCGTGTCGCCCTCGACGGTCACCTGGACGTCCTCCGGCTTGACGCCGGGAAGCGCCGCCTTCACGATCAGCGACTCGGCCGTCCGGTAGATGTCGAGCGGAAGCACGCCGCCGTTGCCGTCGGCGGTCCAGCCACCCGGCCGCACGAACGAATCCTCGAACAGCCGGTCCATCGCCTGCCGGAGCGATACCAGCTCCCCGAAGGGGCTTGGCCTGCGTGTGATCATCATCGCGGTTCCTCCTGTGGCCTCTCGCCACCCATGTCCTGCGACGCGGCCCCGGCGTCCTCACGCCCGGGGGGCGGCTGCTCCGCGCACCCGCGCATCGCGGCGCCATGATCAAACATGACAACCATGTTGTCAAGAGTGTTGCGTGGTCTTAAACCACTAACCTGCCACCGCACCGGCTATGAAAGCGGGCAGCGCATCGGTCTGGCGGCCATGCAGCGGCCGGGCACTGCGCCTCGGGTGACCCGCCGGATGCGAGGCAGACGGTGGATGGGGCTTCTCGCGCAACTCGCGCTCCTCGGGCTCCTGTCCGCGCTCGGCTGCGCGGCGCCGGTGCCGGCCTCGCCGGTGCCGGCCTCGCCCGCGAGCGTGCCCGCCGCGAGCCCGCCCGCCGCGGCGCCGTCGGCGGACCATCTCCCGGCTTCAGCAGGGGCAACGCCGCCCCCGGGACCGGCCGGTTCGGCGCTCGCGGCCGGCCGCCCCATCGTGGCATACACGATGATCGTCCCGGTTCAGCTGCCGACGCCCACCAGCCGGTCCGTGGCCGTCGCGGACGGGAGTGCCATCCTGGTGTGCGGCGGGCTGACCGATTCCGGCACCACCGCCGAACTGCTGCGCATCGACCTGCAGACCGGCCGGGTGACCTCCGCCGGGCGGCTCGCGCAGGCCGTGCACGACGCGGGCGGAGCGCTGCTCGGTGGCGCGCCGCTGATCGTCGGGGGTGGGAGCGTCGTGGCCGGCGCCACGGTGCAGCGGATCGAGACGGGCGGCCGAAGCGTGCTGGTGGGCCGTCTGCCCGCGCCACGCGCGGATCTGGGCGCCGTGGCCGTGAACGGCGGGGTCGTGGTGGTGGGCGGCGGAACCCCGTCCGCGCCCGATCCCCGCGTGCTCACCACCTCCGACGGCGTCCACTTCGCGACCGTGGCGACGCTCCGCGTGGCGGTCCGCTACCCCGCGGTGGCGGCACTCGGCGGGGTGGTCTTCGTGATCGGGGGAACCGACCCGTCCGGCGACGTGACCGACATCCAGGCCATCGACATCGCGACCGGCACGGTCCGGATCATCGGCCGCCTGCCCGGTGGACTCACCGACGCGGTGGCGCTGGTGCTGGACGGGCGGCTGATCGTGGCGGGCGGCAGGGCGGGTGGCCGCGTGCAGGATGCGGTCTGGGAGGTCGACACGACGACCGGGGCGGTGACGCGGATCGGCCGCCTGCCGGCGCCGGTGGCGGACGCGGCGGGGGTCGTCGTGGGTGGCGTGGGCTACCTGGTCGGCGGTGAGGCCGGCACGCGGCTCGCCTCGATCGTCTCGCTCACGGTGCGCTGACCGTCACCGGTCCGGGCCCCGCACGGCCCGCCTCCGCACCCGCAGGGCCCTCGTCCGCTCCGGTGATCCCCTCTCAGGCGGTCGCGGTGGCCGGATGCTCCCCGATCAGCATGTGGCGGACCTCGTCCTGGCAGTCGGTCCGGCTGAGCGCCACGAGCTTGTCGCCGGCCTGGAACGTCGTGTCGGCCCGCACGGCCTGCGCGATGCCACCCCGGATCACCACGAACAGGAGACATCCCTCGGGCAGCGCGAGGTCGCGGGCGGCTTTTCCGGCGGCCGGCGAGTCCGATTCGATCTGCGCCTCCACCAGCTCCATGTCGCCCATCGAGAGTTGGGCGAGATGGAGCAGGTCGTGCACCGGGATGTCCTGCTCGATGGCCCCAAGCGCCATGCGGGTCGGGTTGATGACCTCGTCCACGCCCAGCTGGCGGAACAGCAGCTCGTTCTTCGGGCTGTTGACCCGGGCGATGGTCCGTGGGACGTCGAAGTGGTGCTTCGCCATCTGGCATACCACCAGGTTGTCCTCGTCGTCGCCGGTGACCGCCGCCACGATCGCCGCCCGATTGGCCCCGGCCGCGGCAAGGTGCCGCCCCTCGCATCCGTCGCGGTTCAGCACCACGCTCCCGATCTCGTCCGCGATCTGCGC
>JAJYEB010000159.1 GCA_021790375.1 Chloroflexota bacterium
GGGCTTGGCCACGATCTCTCGCCAGATCCCCTCGGCGCGGACCTCGACGATGCGCAGCCCTGCAGCCCGCACGTTCGCTTCGGTGCGCCGATTGAGGTGCGGCCCGAGGAGCCGTGAGGTGGCGAGGCTGAGCACGTCCGCGACCCGCCCGAGGATCGCGTTGCGGGGGCGCACGTGCTCAAGGAGCAGGACGCGACCGCCCGGCCGGACCACCCGGCGCAGCTCTCGCAGCCCGGCGACCGGATCGGGCACCGAGCAGAAGACGCACGTGGCGACCACCGTATCGAAGCTGCCGTTCGGATACGGCAGCCGCTGGACGTCGGCCCGCTCCAGGCGCACGGGAACCGGCGCGTCTGCCGCGCGCCGCCGCGCGCGCTCGAGCATGGCCGGCGCGACGTCGGTCGCCGTGAGCCCGACGCCCGGTTGATACAGCGCGAAGTTCCGACCCGTGCCGGCGCCGACCTCGAGCGTGTCTCCGGTCGCACGCCCGACGATCCGCCGACGACGCGTGAGCGTCCCGGCACGCTCCATCGGTCCGTTGAGCAGGTCGTATGCGGCGGCGATGCGCTCGTAACGACGGGTCACGGACACTTGCGCGGCGCTTGCGGCCGCCCCGACTGCGGGCTGCCCGGCCGAACCGCCGGCAGGAAGACCCGGCGTCTCAGTGCCCACCCGGACTCCACCCGCGACGGATCCCGGACTGATCCGCGGTGTACGGCCGACCTCGCCCCAGGCGGGCGTAGAGCGGGCAATAGCCGCGGACCGCGGTGATCACGAAGTCGGCCCCGATGAGACCGACGCCGAACCATGCCCAGGCGAACCACCCGCCGACAGTGAGCCAGCCGGCGATGCCTACGAGGACCGCTCCGCCCCCGAGGACGCCGCGGACGATTCGCTCGCCCCTGCCCAGGCCGCCCCGCCGTACCGGCGCCATGACTCTCATCGCTGATCCTCCGTTGAGGCCATCCGTTACCGGACAGCGAACCAGCCCAGCGCGATCGCGACCAGGATCAGCACCATGGGCGCGCAGCACGCCGCCATCCACAGGAGGGAGTGGCCGCCGTCGTGGTCGACCCCGTGACTCGGGGCTGCGGCGGCCGGCTGTGCCGCTGGTTGCGTCTGGTCCGGATGCTCGTGCACGTGCTCCTCCACCGCCGTCGCGGTCCTACGCAGCGTCGTATCGGTTCTCACACTGCGCGGCCGACCTGAGAGCCACCGGTGTCAGCGCTGATGCACGCGTGAGAAGACCGAGCGCCTGAACGACGGCCCCGCACCGGTGGCGGCCCCGGCGAGCGCGGCAGATTCCGGTTCGCGCTCATCGTCCTGGGTCTCGGGATCGCATCCGAGCATGCGGAGAATCGTCTCGCGGGGCAATGCCGTCCGCCTGCCCACGAGCCTGGCTACCCGGTTGGGCTCACCTCCCGTCCGGGCGAGCTTGGGCCGGTCGAGCCCCGGCCAGAGGAGAAGCGCTCGCTGACGCGGATCGACGTGGTGTCTCACTCGACCCACGCCGATCAGGTCGCGCGGTGCGTCCATGGGAACCTCCACGCTGCGGTTCGCAGTCGTCATCCATGTTCCAGGATCCGCCTGACCGGTTGGGCCAGGCACGTGATGAAACCACCGACGCCTGAGTGGCACGTGAGGGTGACATAAGCAGTTCCCGAGAGACGGATGCCGGAGGGACTGGCGCCGAGGTTCCTTGGCCGACCTGGCCATGGGGAGCCGCAGGGACCGGATCGGTGAGCCGCTACAAGGCGGATCGGGGCGCGAGGCCCCGGTCCCAGGAGTACCGGCGCGACTCCGCCCGGAGACGCAGGAGGAACTGGCGCACAAGCACGTACGTGCCGAACGAGGCGACGAAGACCAGGCCGGGGACGGTCGGCACGTGGTCGAGGACGAGCAGGAGGGTCACGATGCCGAGCAGGAGACCCGCTCCCGATTCCAGGAGCTGGGTCGGGATGCGACGGGCGCCCACGCGGCGATCCGACGACCAGATGCCCCAGCGGGACCGCGTGCAACGTCCCGCGCAGCAGCCCGTGAGGAAGCAGCCGACGCGCCCGATCGCGACGCCGAAGAACAGCCCGGGGGCCGCCGCATCCAGGGAAGCGCCGATCGGCAGACGGAACGCGACCAGTCCCGCCACGGCTACCACGAACCCCACCGCGAGAAACCCGTCGACCGCCCAGCCACCGATCCACTGGCGCCATGGCCCCGGATGCAGCAGTGCATACCAGACTTTCGCCCCCAGCAACCCCGCGCCGATGGCGAGCACGGACACGGCCAGCGACCGGGTGACCGGGACCTGCTCGTGGGCGAGGATCGCGACCAGGACGCTCAGGGCGACCAGGATCCCGAGCCCGCTCAGGGCCGGCCAGCTACCGGGGATGACCGCCGGGATCCTGGCCAGCGGTGCCGCCATCGCCCAGCGCGTCTTCAGTGGCGCGGACGAGCCACCGGATACCCTCCAGCGCCGCCACGACCAGGCCGCCGGCCCGATCGGCTCGGCCGCGGCCCGCTTCAGGCTTCCGGGAGCGCGCCGCTCGTGAACAGCATCGCCTGGTCGGACCAGTTCGCCGGTGACCGTCCACTCCCCCGGCACGAGCCCGTAGACCCAGCAGGTGACCGACAACGGGCCGGTACCCGGGACGACGCCCTCGACTCGCTCCTCGTGCGTGAAAGTGTCGTCCCGCCCGGGCATGGCACGGCTGCCCACGCGCCTGCCCCGCAGGCGAACGGTCGCCGAGTACGGCTCGGTCCCTTCGCCCGAGTCGAACCAGAGGGTGACGACGAGCGCCTCGCGCTCGACGGGCTCGCCATCCACCGGCCCGGACGCCGTCCTCTGCGCCGCCGCCCCTTCGGCGGGAACGCCGGCGCCGGGCGCTCGAGCGCCAGAGGGCTGCGTGCGGACCCTCGCGTGTCGGTCCTGAGAGGATGATCCCGAGCGTCTTCGTGACATCGCGCGCTCCACGGTTCGCTGGTTCGTTGTGCCCGCGTCTCCCGACGACGCCGGCCGAGGCAGGCGACTGACTACAGAGCCGTAGTATGACTCACCCGTAGCAGATGCCCTCGCGGCGAGGTGGGATGGGTCCGCGCCGTCGGGCCATCTCACCGGCGATCACACCACCCACAGATGAGTGGGGCCTGAGCGAGCGATGAGGGTTCTGCCGCGGCACCTCAGCGCAGGGCCGATCGGCCGGTCTTTCATGCCTGCCCACCGAGGAACTCCGCGCGGCAGCCGCGTGAGCAGAAGTAGTACGGCTGGCCATCCCGGACCGCGCTCACCGCCGTGCGGCGCCCCACGGACATTCCGCACACCGGATCCACCGCGAGTGCGATCTCGTCCCGGAACGCCCCGTCCTCCAGCCACCGCACCCGGTCCATCACGATCCTCGACAGCCGCGAAACGGTCGTCGGCCTCGGTAGATGCCCGGCCCGTACCCACCGAGCGGCAGGATCAGCATGACCGCCAGGGCCACGCCGGCCACGCTCAGGGCCAGGCGCATGTGGTCCGCGCGAGGTTACGGACGGCGAACAGCATCGGCGGAGCCCGGCCGGTAGTCCGTCAGCCCGCCACGGGCTCGGCGGTGCGATATCCCTCGTGCTCGACCGCGTTGCGGAGTCGGGACGGCGTCGTGGACCGTGGGTCGAACCGGATGTACGCGGCCCCGGTCGCGGGGTTCACCGCGACTTCCAGCACGCCCGCTTGCCGGGCCAGGCGGCGCTCCAGGCGCCCCGTGTCGCCCGGGCAACCGAGATCGAGGATCGGGATCCGGACCCAACGTTCATTCATGGGATCAGCCTGCCGCTACCGAGTGAGCGGCGCCTGAGGCTCGGCTGAGTGGCTCCGCAGAAGGCCCGGCCGCGCGCTCGGAGGCGTGCATGGCCCTGACCGGGGTCGCTCGACCGCCGGTCGCCGGGCGCGAGTTCGCGATCGCGACGCCGGCGAGCATCATGGCGAGACCGGTGATGGCCGAGAGACCGACCCGGCCGCCCGCGAGCACGTCGGCGGTGACGCCCGCGATCGGCACGAGGTACAGCGCCGAGCCGAGGTGTGCCAGCGGCACCCGCTCGAGGAGCCCGAACCACACCAGGTACGAGAGGCCGGTCCCGACCACCCCGAGGAACGCCAGGGCGAGGACGTCGGATCCGCTGAGTCGAACCACCAGCGGCTCCTCGACGATGGCGGCCAGCGCGAGCAGGATCGCGCCCCCGGCGAGGAACTGCCAGGCCGTCACGACGAGGAGGTCAACGCGTCCGACAAGACGCCGCATGAGAACCGTGCCCGCTGCGGGGGCGGAGGTCGAGAGCAGCGCAAGGGCCAGCCCGATCGGTTCCGCTTCCTCGGCCCGGCTCCCGGCGGCGACCAGCAAGACCCCCGCCGCACCGAGCGCGATGCCGAGTGCCGCCCGCCGACCGGCCCGCTCCTCGAAGAGCACGGCACCAGCGACCGCCAGCAGGATGGGCTGAGCGTTGCCGACCACCGTCTCGGCGGCCACGTCGGCGCGACCGGCGGCGAGGAACATCGCACCGAGCGCGATGGAACCGTTCAGCAACGCGAGGAGCGTCATCACGCGCCAGCCGGCGCCTGCCTCGAGCAGGCGGCGAGGGCCGCCTCGCCAGACCACGGCGCCTGCCAGAACGCCGCCGCCGAGCAGCGCGCGGACGGCGGCGAGGAGGAGCGGATCGCCGGCACGCACGAGCGTCCCGAGCAGGACGAAGCAGACACCCCAGGCGACCGCCACGGCCAGACTCAGCGCCGCGTCCCGCGTCGTCATCGCCGTGGCTCGCGTGTCTTACGGGCGACGCGCGTCTGCGATGGCGCAGGCGCGCCTGGCCCGCCTGAGCTGACGGCCGATGACGACGATCCCTAGCGCGTTCATGGCCAGGCCGAGGAGCAGGAGGGGCGTGCGGTAGGCGTCCAGAAACACGGCGGCTGCCGAGAGCCCCACGAGCGGGAGCAGGTCCACGACGTGGTGGGCGCAGCAGGCGAGCATCGCGGCGCCGCTCGTCCCCGTGCTGGCGGCGGTGACCGCCGCGCCGGCACGATGCCGGCGATCGATGCGTCGCAGTTCCACGAACAGGGCGATCTGGGTGCCGAACCCCGCCGAGATCAGGCCCACGAACGGCGCGTCCGACGCCAGCTGAT